>JAITVS010000236.1 GCA_031285685.1 Tannerella sp. | reverse complement strand
GCGTGGGGGTGTGCTGCCGACTGTCGTGACGACGCCTGCAGGGACGGACGCGAGGTAATCCAGATAGGCGGGCAGTGTATCCCGGATAATGACCGTTCCTGTTTGAAGGTTGGCATTGATCGCCGTAATGGTGTACTCAATCGTTTCACTGAAGAGGGTGGACACCGGATTGGCGTAAAAACCATTATCCGGCGGAACGGGAGGCGTCAACAGCAACCTTGCATCTTTCTTCATCAAGCGACTGAGGGTGGGATTGAGGATGGAGATTGTATTATTGGTATCATCGCACTCCGGCTGGAACAGAAAGTTTGTTCCGTCGTCATTGAGGCGAATCACGATACGTACCGGATTCGTTAACGTAATATCAGGTATCGTAAGCGAAACATATCCCGTATCGCCCGGATTAATTTGTATGTTTGCACTTCCCGTTATAATCTTGTTTGCCGCTGCTACCGTATTTTTATAGAGTGTGACATAGACGGGAGACCCGATGGCTGCTTCACCTTGATTGATAACTCCCACGTTAACGGTCACGGAATTTCCCGACACCGAGGTGGTTATTACGGAAGAGACCGTATATACATCCGGAGTAAGCCATAACGGTAAACCATTTTTGTCCATCATGGTCTGTTGTTGCAAAAAATTATTGAACGGTTTTATATCATCAGTTGTCCCTAATAATCTATCTACTCCCGGAAAAGCGGTCGCCGGATTTAGCATTTGTTTGGGAATAGTTAAATCATCGTTTACATTTACAACATTGTATGGTACCTGATTCCACACTTTGCGTGCCGGCGCCCAATCCCCTGAGGGATCAGAAGAAAAAATATGTAGCCGCCCACTTCCGGTAACTACAATTTCCGCCCGCCCGTCATTATTAACATCCGCGATTAACGGATATTCATTTGCAGTAGCACTTATAATACCATTAAAACGGGCTTTTACAGATCCATCTACGCCATTAATAATAAACAAAGAGCTTTGGTCCCTATAAACGAGTTCTGCACTCCCATTACTGTCAAAATCAAACAACGTCAACGTTGTTCCACCAGAATTGTCGTCATTATTTAATATCCATTTTTGATTCAACGTTTTTGTGTCTGGATCAAAACCATAACAATATAATCGTCCGGCGGTAGTACTCGGCGAGGTGAGGAATACGATTTCGGTTAACCCGTCATTATCTACATCTCCGGCTAAAGCACGTGATGGTCCATAACAAGTAAGAGAACTTATCCATGAAGGTAAGTTATTGATTGAAGTGGTATGCATTACTTTTTTTGTCCTGGGATTCCAGACAAAAATAGCCCCGTTATTAGCTGCGTTCGCAAATCCCAAAACAATAACATCCAAATAACCATCTCCATCCATATCGGCAATAGTTGTTGCTCCATCCCTGACTTCCTGATGTGTTTCTCCATTTGACCCGATAACATCACATTTACTCCATACGGAAAATGTATTTCCAGATGTCCCACCCGGGTTTGTAATATCTACTTTGTATACACAATGTCCGGCAACAATTTCCGGTATGCCGTCATTGTCCATATCTGCAATTGCCATATGGGATGTTTTGTGATTAATATTACTCGCACGATTGTTGTTCATGTGCCCTCCGTATCCTAAACCATACTGATAATTTGCAGTTGGGAATGTATTTAATAAAATACCTCCATCAACCAACAATTCTAATGTCTGTGCATTATAAACTTTGTCCAGCACAACAACTTCGGGTATGCCGTCGCCATTGAAGTCAGCAAGCATCGGTTGAGCGGCATCCCTTTGAAGCACATTTGAATATTGAGGACAACTTGCCGGTGCAATTTGTGCGACATATTGCGCTCCGTTAAACACATACTTAACTAATTTTCGTTGCAGGTTTACTGCTTGTTGACCATCTGTCGGAGCAGCAGTACCTATACTTGAAGTAGCAATGAATATTGCAGCATACGGGCCTCCATCCACATTAGCAATAGCCATATTACTTCCAATATTATTAACAAATGTGCCTAATGATAAATCTTGCTGTACGACCAATATATTGTTAACCATTTCAAAAATAGTCAATATGTTGGCGTTATGATCACCTCCGTTTGTCGTACTATTTTTTGCAACAATGATCTCTACCTTACCATCATTATCAATGTCTCCAATTACCGGGATCATATAATTATTAACAAATGTTGTACTTGTTGCAATTTCTTTGATAGACCAAATACCAACCGGAGGTATGGTATAACAGTCCGCATCCACAATGTTGTCAGGCAGGGGGACGATGGTGATATACACTTTGGCCGTCGTTGTTGTTCCGCTACACGTCGTACTGTATGTGAGGCTGTCGCGACCGGTAAAGTCTGTCGCCGGAGTGTATACGACTTTTTTGTTTACCACACCGGCCGTTCCCCGTGTGGGGCTAACGGTAATGACCGGCGTTACCGAACCGGCGCATACGGACGGGAAGCCGTCGTTCGCCAGGACGTCGATTGAATCCGTCGTGTTGATCAACTGCACATGATAGTCGTCCTGTGCGCCGTTACAGTCTTCGACCTTCACGCTAATCGTCCGGTGTATCTCGGCGCCACAACCTTCGGGAGTCACACGGATGGAAAATGTATGCGTACCGAGGCCTAACTGACTAATAGCAATCACAGGGTTCTGCCTGTTTTTATAGGCAGGCGAAGCCGGATCGGTGGTGTTGATACCCGGACCCGACCATGTGTAGGTAGTCTGGCCAAGCGTGACACACTTCAGGTAGACGCTGTCTTCGTCCGAGCAGTAGGTATTGGTCGGGCTGCCGGTGTACAAGATTGAGATCGTCGAGAGGTCAAGCATCCGCACATCCTGATCGTACGAAGCGGCGCACGACGGATCGTTGTCTATCAGGCGGATCGTGTAGGTGCTGTCCGCTTCCCCGTAGTTAAACACACCGGTGGTGTTCGTCTGCTTCTTAACGCCGTGATCATACAGTTCATACGAATAGTTGCCCGAACCGCCACTGCCGGCTACACGAATAAAGCCGTTTCCCTGTTCGCACACATAGGATGCCGTCACTTCAGGATCCAACCGGAACGGCGTCCTGACATAGTTGAGCGTGTCTCCTTTGGTTATACAAGCTGATGCGGAAAAGGAGGTTGTCAATCCGAAGATGTAGCGCCCGGATGTCGGGAAGTACAACGTGTCGCCAAGGGTGACCGGATTGCGGCTCACCGAAGATGGTGCAAGCCCGATCACATAGTAGGTTGCTACATCGGTTATTGTTCCGTCAGGACTTTTTCTTGCTATTTGCCCACCGGTAGGGATGACTTTTAATCCACCGCAGGTTTCGATCGTTTCATACGTAAAAGGAATTTTCACAAAGGACAGACTACTGGACAGGCTAACAGATCGCGTTACACATGCATTTCCGCCTTTTGACGGCAAAGTGACATTATATATATAATAGCCGGCCGGTATATAGGCATAATTACTCTTTGTGTAATCCGATGAAAACGGATAAAAACTGCGTATCTTTTTGTCGGTCACGACATGTGTATGCACAGGCGTTGCAGGGCCTGATACAAAGTCGAAAGTAGTCCCTGCCGGGATCGAATCCAAATCGGAAAAGCGAATATCGAGATAATGGTGAAGAGTATCTGCCGTATAGTTGTTGGAGGATTCGCAATAAGTCCAACCCTGGGAAGCAGTCGGAGACGGAATAGACGTTGTTGATGACCATTCATACCCTTCATGGTCTCTAAATTTAATAATGCTTCCATAAGGCACATTTGTCGCTACTTGTTCTGTTGCATCATATACATCGGCCGACCAGTCATAGCCGGGTATCACCACCCCTAGGTTATCTGTAATCCTCCACTTGTAGGGATAACATAATGCACCATAGTTGGTAGTATTCGGACGGAATTTAACTGTGGCTCTGTCACATTCCACATCGTCGTATTGGAAATTTATATAGATAGTGGATGTCACGTCGATCTGACTGAGCGGAAAAGTACAGGCCGGATCGGTAGTTCCTTTGACACGCAGATAAGGAGTGAGCTTGCCGGTACTCGCCCGAAACGTTTTTATCGAAACGGGAAGCGTGATATTAAATATCCTATGTTGTTTATATATATTCGCTGCAACGGCGGAATCAATCCAGATCATGGGATCCTGATTATTATACTTGAATCCTACGTCGTAATACCGGAAAAGAGAGTCTGCGTAATAGGTTTCGTCGGCAGGCTTTGAAATATTACGCCTGTCTATACCGACGACATTACACTCGTCTGAGAGAGTGTTATAGGCCGGATAGATAGATGCGCCAAACAAATCCGCTTGAAAATCCTGCGTCATCGCCCCGACGGTCACCGTCTTCGTCAGACTATACGAACAGTTGTCTTCAATGACGAACGTATAGCTCCCGGCCGGTAATCCTTCTATCTTTTTCGTGACCGTACTGCTGATATACGGTCTGTCGAGAGTAAAGGATGTACTTCCCGTATATCCGGCGGGAGCGCCTGTAATCGTAATGGTAAAAGGCGCGGAACCGGTATACGATTTGACGATGATCGGTACCATTCCGGTAGGAGCGCAACTCAGCGATTTACGGACAGCGCCGGTATAGGCATCCGTCTCGGTATAAGTGGAGTTGACCGTGACGTTTTTCGCATTACCGTACACCAGCCAGTCGTTGATTGACTTACAGAATGCCCTCATGCTGATCGTATAGGTACCCTTCGGCAGTCCGGTGATGATGTTACCGGAGTATTTCGCCCATGGGCGGCTGACCGCGACATCCACCCCATCCACCTGCAACTGGACGCTGTCGACGCCGATGTTGACGACGTCGCTTCCGGAAAACGTGACTTTGATCTGTCCGTTGGACGCACAAGTGGCGGTGACCGCCTGCAGCGTCATTGTCACTTGGTTACACTGTGCATTCGTCTTCTCTGCAAAAAACAGAAAAAGGAACACAGAGAAGAGTATGTATCGGATAATGGCTCGATTTATCTCAATCTTATGAAAATCAGTTATCCGACGTCTGGGCTGGCTCTGTAAATGCAGTTTTCGAATTTGCATATCTTTTAAATGATAATGATTTTTATTAAACATCTTTTATTTATTTTGCTAAAGTTCTCCTCTATTATTTTTGTGACAAAAGTAGTAGTATAGTTTGAATTATCAAAATTTGGATCATATCAGGATCAGTCGCCGCTGGCTGGAGCCGTCCCGTTATTGATAATTCCTCGTCTCGATTTGCATCAGGTTTTTGTCTTTTAAATGTCTTATCCGGATGGGTAACCCCTCGGTGATTTGCTAATGTGCTTTATCTGTAATTTATTTAAAGAGATAGTGTCTCCGAATGCGTTTTTTTCGGGCAAATTTATGTTGATGGATTTTTTTTTTTGAAAAATAAATAAATTAGGAAAAAATCATTTTTTTTTATATATTTGCCGCCCGGAAAGATTAATGTTAATGTGTAAATAACTTTCTTTAAAGATGGCGGAAGATAAAAAAGATGTCGGATGCTGGATATTTCACTCGGGTGATCCTGAGTTAATCCGCTTTTGCGATACAATTACCGATATTGATTCTTTATATTGTATATTATATGTAGGGGAGTGTGCAACGGATTATTCCGCCGAAGTAAAGGAGTTGCTGTGTCTGCACGGCGGCTCTTTTCTGTTTGTCGATCCGCTGCTAATTCGCGTATATGCTCACCTGCAAATGAATGGCTGCTTTATCATCGTGTCGGACTCATTTTTCAAAATAGACCAGACGCGAATCTTCTTCAACTATTTCGCCTTCAATAAAATGCCTAAAGGTGTACTCAATATCGGTAGTATTTTTGGCGATCAGATGAAGTGTCTTGCACTTATCGAGGAAGAATATAACCATTCCGACGACAGTTTCCGGCCACACATCCTGAAAAATCTGATGGTTGGTCTATTGATGCTCTATTTTCCCAAATACACACTACATCTCCGGTCGGGGCATTTGCTGGACTACGCCGTACGGTTCGTAGACTTGTTGAAAATGTACGGTGTCCGGGAAAGGAAAAAGTCTTTTTATGCCAATCAAATAGGTATTACCGAAAAAACACTGGCTGACATGTTGGAAATCGTCTTCGGTCAGCCGTTTAGAAAAATAATTGCGTATAAGATTTTGAATGAAGCTACCAAACGGTTGGTATTCAATAATCAGAGCGTGAAGCAGGTTGCGCTTGAACTCGATTATGACGTTTCCGGCTTTAATAAGATATTTACAAAATGGAGAGGAATGCGCCCAATCGATTTACAACAACACTATCATCACATCATTCATCAAATTTGATATGTCAGCCCGTATATCACTCCACTATTCCCCGGAGGATGTTATTCATGCTACCGGGATTGAAACGAATACATTCGGCGAACTGTATGCTCAGAAGATCGCGCAGCAAACTATCTATGCTTACCACAGAACCGATTTTTACCATATCTTTCGTTACAGGGGCAACCATAACACGCACTATGTGGAAGATAAAAAACTGCGCCTGAACGGCGACAGTCTGCTCGTTTTAAATAAAAATATCCTGCACCGCTATTCCCTTCACAAATGTGAAGGGAACATGCTCACCTTCTCCAATGGCTTTTTTGAGAGTATGCAAGAAAAAGCGGATTACCTGAATAGAAGTGTGTTGCTGACAGGCACTCATGTGGTGATACCTACGCCTTCGAAACATTGTCTGGCTGCGGTGGACGCCTACTTTGCACTGATAAAACAATTGCAGCCCGAACAGAAAACCGGAGACCGGAAAAAAATATCTGACTATCTGCCACAACAATATGCCGTTGTGCTGCGTTGCTATGTACACAATCTGCTGATGACGATCGAACGCGAATACCTCCTGAACCAACGTAAACTGATTGCCGACTCTGAAAAAGACAAACACATGAGGCAGTTTAAAATCCTGCTCGACAAACACTATCGAACCGAAAAACAGGTCGAATTCTATGCCGGCGTTCTCGGTCTGACGGAGAAAAAACTATCGTCCATCGTGCATTCCACGCATGGCTTTTCCGCAAAAAAATACATCAACGAAAAAATGTTTCGGGAGGCTTGCCGGCAACTCCGTTTTACCACGCTTACTCTGGGTGAAATAGCCGGCAAACTCGGTTTCGATTCGATCTACTTTGTCAAATTTTTCTATAAACGGACAGGTTTTACGCCGAAAAAGTACCGGAAAAATATGAAAAGATGAGAAGTGCCGTGAGAATCAATTTTGAATGTCGGTTGTACTAATTTTATCCTAAAAATGAAGATGGGCTGCGTTTCGGCAATAAAATAAACAAGCTTATTTTGTATTGCTCTCAACTTGCACTATCTTTGCAAGAGATAATTAATTAACCTAACAGGATGGATGTAAAGATAGAAGAGAGCTGGAAAAATTGTCTGGCGGAAGAATTTGAAAAACCGTATTTCATGCAACTGACCGGTTTTGTGCGGGATGAATATCGGAAAGGAATCGTATATCCTCCGGGATCGTTGATTTTTAATGCATTTAACCGTTGTCCGTTTGATCGGGTTAAAGTTGTATTATTGGGACAGGATCCGTATCATGAGCCGGGGCAGGCGCATGGTTTGTGTTTCTCCGTGCAGGAAGGTACAAGATTTCCTCCTTCGCTGATCAATATTTTTAAAGAGATACGGTCTGATCTGGGGACACCGGTTCCTGTGAGCGGAGATCTTACCCGGTGGGCCGACCAGGGTGTGCTGCTTCTTAATGCCACATTGACGGTGCGGGCTCATCAGGCCGGTTCGCACCAGAATAAAGGATGGGAAACGTTCACGGATGCCGTAATTAAGTGTCTGGCTACTAAACGTGAACATCTGGTTTATATCTTATGGGGAGCATACGCACAACGTAAAGGGACAATGATTGATACGACTAAAAATATGATATTGCAATCTCCTCATCCGTCGCCACTTTCAGCAAGCAGGGGGTTTTTCGGAAACAAACACTTCCGTAAAGCAAATGAATATCTGGAAAAAGCCGGGCAGGATCCGATCGTCTGGTAATCGGAAAAATGGATGCAAAACCGGATCTGTTCATTGAACATACAGACAAATAGAAATTTAATCATAAAACATTATATAACGATGGAGTTTAAATATCAGGAACCGTTCCCGATGGGAAAAGATACGACAGCGTATTATTTACTTACAAAAGATCATGTATCAACCGCGACTTTTGAAGGAAAAGAGATTTTGAAGGTGGAAGCCGAAGGGTTGACAAAGTTGGCAAACACGGCATTCCGCGATGTGGCATTTTTACTCAGAACAGAGCATCAGCAACAGGTTGCCTGTATTTTGTCTGATCCCGAAGCAAGTGAAAATGATAAATTTGTAGCACTTACCTTTTTACGAAATGCGGAGGTGTCGGCTAAAGGTCTGTTGCCCTTTTGTCAGGACACGGGTACCGCTATTATAATGGGAAAGAAGGGGCAGCGGGTCTGGACGGATGGTAATGATGAAGATGCATTGTCGAAAGGGGTATTCAAAACCTATACGGAAGAGAATTTGCGTTATTCCCAGAATGTACCTCTGAATATGTACGACGAAAAGAATTCGGGATGTAATCTTCCGGCACAGATAGATCTGTATGCGACACAAGGGGCGGAATATAAATTCCTATGTATCGCCAAGGGCGGAGGCTCTGCCAATAAAACATACTTATATCAGGAAACAAAAGCTTTGTTGAATCCTGATACGTTGGTGCCGTTCCTTGTGGAAAAGATGAAATCATTGGGAACAGCGGCATGTCCTCCTTATCATATTGCGTTCGTTATAGGCGGAACATCTGCCGAAGTGAATCTTAAGACAGTAAAACTGGCTTCGGCTCATTATTATGACAGCCTGCCGACAGAAGGGAATGAAGGCGGACAGGCTTTCAGGGACATCGAGTTGGAGCGGAAAGTATTGGAGGAAGCTTGTAATATAGGTCTGGGCGCTCAGTTCGGCGGTAAATATTTTGCACATGATATACGTATCATCCGTTTGCCCCGTCATGGTGCCTCATGCCCTGTCGGTATGGGTGTTTCCTGTTCGGCGGATCGTAATATCAAAGCAAAGATAAACAGGGATGGAATCTGGATTGAAAAACTGGAAGATAATCCCGGACGTTTCATTCCGGAAGAATTGCGTCAGGCCGGCGAAGGTAATGCTGTCCGGATTGATCTGGATCAGCCTATGGCAGATATATTAAAAGAGTTGGATAAGTATCCGGTGGCGACACGTTTATCTTTGAACGGAACGATTATCGTAGGGCGTGATATTGCCCATGCGAAACTGAAAGAACGTATTGATCGGGGAGAAGGATTGCCTCAGTATGTGAAAGATCATCCGGTCTATTATGCGGGTCCGGCCAAAACCCCGGAAGGGATGGCATCCGGTTCGTTTGGTCCGACAACGGCCGGACGTATGGATTCGTATGTAGATCTGTTCCAGTCTCAGGGAGGGAGCATGGTGATGATCGCCAAGGGAAACCGTAGCCGGCAGGTAACCGATGCATGTAAGAAGCATGGAGGATTTTACCTGGGAAGTATCGGTGGACCGGCAGCTATATTGGCTCAGGAGAGCATCAAAAAAGTAGAATGCCTGGAATATCCCGAATTAGGAATGGAGGCTATCTGGAAGATTGAAGTGGAAAATTTTCCGGCGTTTATTCTGGTTGATAACAAAGGAAATGATTTTTTCAAACAACTGAAACCAACGTGTTGCTGTAAGTAGAATAGCGAAACGTCGAAAAAAAATAAAAAAAATATCAAAAAAAAGTTTATTGATTTTATTGATGAACTTTTTTTTTGTTGCAGTATTTGTTTTTTTTATTATAAAATGAAAGATAATCGAGCTGAAGCAAAAGTAAAATTCGCGTAAATGAAAGAAAAATGTAAAATTTTGCTTTTGTTGGATTGTTGACTGAGTATTTGTTTTATGTTAATTTATTTTTTTATTATGCATTGAATAAATATATTTGCCGGGTGAAATTATGTATAAAACTACTATAATATTTATTGGATGATTTTCAGGACAAGATTAATAAAACAAAAAAATAAGATAACGACATTTTATTAATATTAATCAATTTGCTAAAATTTATGAAAAAACTTAATCGTTTTATTTTTTGTATTACATTGTTTTTAGGTGTAATACATGTGTATGCAGGTACGGATTTGACAGCCGGTGATATGGTCGCTCCTGCTCCTGCCGAAGCATCGGTGACCGATGTGAGTATTAATCAGCAGGGGGGAGCGGTAACTGGCGTCGTGTCGGATGAGTATGGGCCGGTAGCAGGCGCCGCTGTTACGGTAAAAGGAACGACAAGAGGTATCGTTACCGATGCGAATGGTCATTTTTCCCTTGAAGTGAAAAAAGGAGAAGCTGTTGTGATTTCTTATCTGGGGTATGTGACTCAGGAATTTGTGTATAACGGAGAGCCGCGTCTTACCATTACTTTAGTTGAAGACACGCAAAAGTTGGATGAGGTCGTTGTTACAGCCCTGGGAATGACACGTGACAAAAAAGCGCTGGGTTACGCAATGACGGAGTTGAAGGGTGATGACCTGGCAAAATCCAATATTGTGAATCCGGTCAATGCTTTGCAAGGTAAAGTGGCTGGTGTACAGATTAATATGGGAACTGCAGGTCCTCAGTCGTCTCAGCGTATTTTGATCCGGGGTAATACGTCCATGTCCGATAACAATCAGCCTATTTTTGTGATTGACGGAATTATCATTGATAATGAAGTAACAAAAAAAGGGGGAAAGGCGGAACGTGACTTTGGGAATGACCTGAAAAACCTGAATTCGGATGATTTTGAGACGGTATCGGTACTTAAAGGTGCGGCAGCTACGGCTCTATACGGCTCACGTGCTTCGAATGGTGTAATCCTGATCACGACTAAAAAGGGAAAGAAGGGTGAAGGACTCGGTATCAGTTTTTCGCATACGCAACAATGGGAAAAGGTCTATGATTCTCCTGATCTTCAGAATGAATTTGGGATGGGTACCTATCCTCTCTGGCCTATAGCCAAGGATGGTACTGAAATCAGAAATATTGAGTCGGGAAGAAATTTTGGTCCGAAATACGATTACAAACCCTATACGGTAAGCAGTCTTTATGAAGGAATTCATCGTCCGTACGAAGATAACTTAAAAGAAATGTATCAGACGGGACGTTATGTAAATACAAACGTGGCTTTATCCGGCGGTACGGATAAAAGCACATTCCGCTTTTCTTTTTCTAACTTGAATAATGAAGGAACCAGTCTTAATAATAAGATGACAAGGAATAGTTTGTCTCTTAACGCAACACAGGACATCAGCAAGTATGTCAAAGCGGAAGCCGGTTTTACCTATGTAAATACGGAAAGTAAAAATCCTACTTATCAGGGAGGAGACGGGTCTCCTGTTTATGACTTTGCCTATAGCGTTCCGCGTAGTTATGATACAAAATACTGGAAACAACATTACCGGAGTGAAGCCGGTGATGGATATAATGGGGATGATCCTTTTGGATACTCTAAGTATCTGTTTGATTATTTGGAAAATAATGAAAAGGAAGCCGATGAGAATTACAGAGCATATTTGAAAGTTAATTTTAATCTTACCGACTGGCTGAAGATTATTGTGAACGGAGATATGAACCGCTTGTACCGGAAGTATGAAAAAGAAACGCTTGCCGTGGAAAAGGATGGTTTCAGGGGAGCCGGATATAATCTGAATGAACGGAAAAAACTTCAGTATCGGTTGAACGCCATGGTAACCGCGACCAAATCATTCGGAGATTTTAATGTGAACGGCTCTTTCGGGGCGGAGCGCTTTGATGAACAGAATGCAAGGCATAATTCACAAACAAATAACGGACTTCGGGTTCCGGGTGTGTTTGAATTAAATAACTCCGTGGATCCTGCAACAACAGATGCGTTTGCCGGTATAAACGAAAAGAGGACGAATACGGTTTTCGGAATTATCAGTACGGACTGGAAAGGACAATATTTCCTGGAGGTTACCGGACGTAACGACTGGTCCTCTACTTTACGTTATGTAAACGGAACAGGTACGGTATCTTATTTTTATCCGTCGGTGAACGGATCATGGATTTTGACCGAAACGTTTCGTGAAAGTATTCCGCGTGCAATCTCTTTTGCTAAAATCAGAGCGTCTTATGCTGTTGTAGGTAAAGATTGCGATCCGTACTTCATTACCGATCCGGGCACTTATCTATATTATAATTCGTTTAAAGACGATTATTTCGGATCGGGTACTTATCCCTACTTTAAATATGCAAATGATAATCTGGGAGACGGCAATCTGAAACCGGAAAAACAACATGCGATTGAGTTCGGTCTTGAGTATCGGATGTTCAACAATCGTTTGGGATTGGATGTGGCTTATTATAAGACAAATACTAAGAACCAGATTCTGGCATTGGGAACTTCGCCTGAAACGGGAGTCGCTAACCGCATCATTAATGCCGGTAATATACAGAACCAAGGGGTTGAAGTACTGATTACCGGTACTCCCGTTCAGACAAAAGACTGGATGTGGGATCTGTCGTTTACATTTACAAAAAATAAAAATAAAATCATCGACCTCTATCCGGGAGTGACAAAATATAGATTGCAAGGCGGAGGTCTGGATACCGAGGCTTGGGCGACAGAGGGCGGCGCTTACGGAGATATTTATACATCTTATGCTTATAAACGTGATGAAAAAGGAAACAGGTTATTGAATTCGGCGGGAGACTGGATTCGCTCCGGCACATCGGAAAAAGTCGGAAGTCTTCAACCTGATTTTCTTTTGGGTTTTACGACCAATGTCAGTTGGAAAGGCCTTACGTTAGGCGCTATTTTTGATGCACGGTTTGGCGGCGATATTATGTCCGGTTCCTATAATTACGGTATGTCCAGCGGGAGTTTGAAGGGTAGTTTGAAGGGTCGTACGCAGGAATATGGCGGGTTGGAGAGAACGTTGGATGATGGTCGTACGGTCTATGACGGAATGATCCCGGATGGTGTTTTTGATAAAGGATCTGTTGTCAGCTATAATGGTGAAACAGTTGATGTCGGAGGCATGACTTACCGGAAAGCTTATGAATTGGGTTATGTGAAACCCATATCAGCCTATTACTATTATGATAATACCTATAGCTGGACAAAAGGTATCCGGGAAGCTGCAGTTCATGAGTTGTCATTTATCGCTTTGCGGGAAGTGTCTATATACTGGGATATTCCGCGGAAATGGTTGAATAAAGCATTTATTAAGGGGGGAAATCTGGGTTTTGTCGTGCGTAATGTCGGTTTCCTGTATAACAGCCTGCCGGATAATATCCATCCCGAAGGATTGAAATCAAATATGAGTGCGGAATATCTGGAAGCCGGAGGTAGTGTCTACAGCCGGAGTTATGGCATAAAACTTAATCTAAATTTCTAAAAACGATCGTTATGAATAAATTAAAGAAAATAACATACTTGTTAATGTTAATGTCTGCCTTTATGCAAACAGGCTGTACGGATGGGTTTGAAGAAAAGAATACGAACCCGGAATCTCTTCCCATCGTAGATCCGGAAGAACTTTTGTATACGGCTGAAGTACAGATGCTCACTTCCGGACATTGCTGGAATGCCATTTACGCTTCCAAGTACAGATGGATGCAGTATGGATCCGGAATCTGGGGATATGCCCTGACCAATTTTACTTATTTCGGAAACGCGATCGGAGATGTGATTTATGGTGAGTATATTAATATGGGTAGTTATGTGACTCACATGCGATATTTGGCGGATAATCATGAGAAGAGCGATTCCTATTCGGATTTGAAGCAAATCGGACGTATTCTGTTGATCGCGAAAGGAATTCAGGCATCGGATCTTTTCGGTTCGCTGGTCTATTCCCAGGGATGGCTTGCACGTGAAGGAAAAGTGGATGATGATAGTATGACGCCTGAATTTGAAACACAGGAGCAATTGGCAGGAGTGTGGGATGCTCAACTGAAAGAATGCATTGAAAATCTGAAAAAAAGTAATTCTTCCCAAGTGTCGTTAAAGGGGTATGACAGAGCGTATAATGGCGATATGTTAAAATGGATTAAGGCGGCAAACGGTATTCGCCTGCGTCTGGCAAGTCGTTTGTTGAAGAGAAAACCGGAAATGGCCAGATCCATCGCATCCGAAGTGCTGGCATCTTCCAACTCAGCGAATATTTTCAGTAGCAATGATGACAGTTTTATCTTATGGTTTGATAATTTGTATACCAATATCCATTCCGGTGACTGGCATTCGATAAAAGATATGGAGATCGCGACCTATGCGGTCATGGACTACCTGAACAGAAATGAAGATCCGCGAAAGCGTATGTATTTTATCAAGAATAACCTGACACCGGAAAATGTGGCTGCATTTAACGCAGAACAGACTGACCCGGCACGTTTAATCCCGGAAGATTATACGCTTTGGGAAGGTAGTTCTGTCAGCCGTGATACTTATCTTACCGACCGGCGCCGGTTGCAGTATTTTTTGGGTTCAGGAAGCAGTCGTATCGACATGAGGCCTGCAAACATGCCTCAGGTTCGTCTGTGGAAAGGGAATGATACGGACGGAAATGGTGCTAACTGGGCTCCTGTGATGACTTATCCGGACTTTTGTTTCCTTGCGGCCGAATTTGTTTTGAGCGAAGGTATATCTTCCGGAAAATCAGCTCAGCAATGGTATGAAGATGGCGTCAGAGCTTCGCTTGATCAGTGGAACACGATCGGAAAATACTGTGACATCACGAATTATGAGGCGATGACAGAAGAAGAAATTGCTGTATTTCTGGCGAAGCCGGATATCAGATGGGATGGAAGCAAAGCATTGGAACAGATCTATGCACAGAGCTATATCGAGCATTATAAGAATGTGGATGAGATGTATGCTTTATGGAAACGCACCAATTATCCGAACTGGGATAATTCCGGTATCATTAAATTTGAACGTCCTGTTATTGACGGAAGAAAACAGGAAATTCCCCGCCGGGTAAAGTTTTCTTATCCGAATGACGGTGTTCATAATTATGATAATCTGAAAAAGCGTCTGGATGATATGCTTAAGGATCCTCAGTTTGGCGGTGACCTGAATGATGAATTCGGCCGGTTGTGGTGGGATTCGGAGTAAAATTAAATATTCAATAAAATAGGGAATAATCTTAAAAAGTTTACCGGAATCAAACCCGGTAAACTTTTTTTATGGATGTTAAAATGGTTTGTTTTGTTATAAAATGAAATTTGATTAGTTTATCCGGAAGACAAATGTTTTTCATATAGAAAAACAGGCGTACATTTTGTTTTTTTATCAAAAATTAAATAAAAAAGATTTTCTGTTAAATATTTGGAACATAATGAATAATTATTTTATATTTGTGCGGTGAGTCATGACTGTTTTGTTGTTGTTTTGTGATAAATTATATGAAAATAAGATAGTTAATGTTTGTGGGACTTTTAATGCGTCTGTTATTATAAGTCTAAGAAATAAAAAAAGTATTGTATTGTATATATTATATTTAATTTGTTAACTGGTTAAATTTAACTAAACTAAACCATTTTAATTTATGAAAAAATTGACGTATTTTATTTTAAGTGCTGTAGTGTGCTTATGTGCAGGTAGTGTACATGCGGAGCATTATCCTGCAGTGTCAAACATGGATGTGTCCCAACAGGGGAAAAGAGTGACGGGAGTCGTGTCGGATGAGTTCGGACCGGTGGCGGGCGCTGCCGTAACGGTGAAGGGAACAACGAGAGGTATTGTCACAGATGCCGATGGTCACTTTACTTTGGATGTAAACAATGGTGAGAGAATCGTTGTTTCGTTTCTGGGCTATATAACTCAGGAAATTGTTTATAAGGGAGAGTCTCAAATGTCAATAACTCTGGTGGAAGATACGCAAGCCTTGGAAGAAGTCGTGGTAACAGCTCTTGGGATGAGCCGTGCAAAAAAAGCGTTGGGGTATGCTATGACGGAACTGAAAGGAGATGAAATTTCACGTGTAGCTGCCGCAAACCCGATTACCGGACTTCAGGGTAAAGTAGCCGGAGTCCAGATTGATATGGGTAATAGCGGGCCCCAGTCTTCCAGCCGTATCCTTATTCGTGGTAACTCATCGTTAGGCAAGAATAATCAGCCGATATTCGTTATTGACGGGATTATCATTGATAACGAGATGAATGAAAGTACACAGTGGGGATCTCAGCAGGACTTTGGTAATGATATCAAAAACCTTAACTCGGACGACTTTGAATCCGTTTCCGTGTTGAAAGGGGCTGCAGCAACGGCTCTTTACGGTTCCCGTGCTGCAAATGGTGTTATTTTGATTACAACGAAGAAAGGAAAGACCGGAGAAGGTATCGGAGTGAGTGTTTCTCAATCAATGACATGGGATAAGGTATATGCCTTTCCGGATATTCAGAATGAATTCGGCCCCGGAGTCAATTCGGTATGGGGGCTGAATAGTGACGGATCAGTAAACCGTACAACTTCTGAAACAAGACATTTTGGGCCTGCATTTGACGGACTTCCTTATACTCAGGGTTCAAATTCCGACAATTTCGTATATCAGGCTCAAAAAGATAATCTCAAGCAAATGTATCAGACCGGACATTATATGAATACCAATGTGGCTGTGCAGGGAGGAGACAACAAGGGGACATTCCGTGTTTCGTATTCACGTCTGGCGTCTGAAGGGGTTACGCTTAACAATGGTTATAAACGTAATAGTATCAGTATGAATGCAAGTCGCAATATCAGTGAATGGCTGAAAGTCGACGCAGGCGCTACATGGGTTCATTCGGATACAAAGAATCCTACTGCACAGGGTGGCGGCGGTTCTCCGATCTATGATTTTATGTATCAGGTGCCTCGTACCTACGATACAAAATACTGGTTAAGTCATTATATGAATGACGCCGGTAGTGGTTATAATGAGGCGGATCCGTTGTCACCGCCGTATACAAAAAGTTTGTTTAATTTACTGGAAAATAATGTTACACAGGTAGAAGATAATATTCGTGGGAATATAAATGCTGATTTTAAAATTACGAACTGGATGAATATTCAGTTGAAGGGAAATATAAATCGCTTGCAAAAACTCAGGGAAACCAAATTTCTGGCAGATGGAGCATCTAATTATGAAGGGGCAAAATACGAGACCCGGAAAACCGATAAAAATCAGTATCAGCTGACAGGAATGATCAATCTGCATCATAACTTTGGTGATTTCGGAGTAAATGGGTTTGTCGCATTCGAGCAATATGATACAAGAAGTTCTTATTTTAATGCAAATACCAAGGGTGGGCTGCGTCGTCCGGGCGTATATGATATGTCTAATTCCATACAGGCAATTACGACGGAAACCCGTATCGACGTAGACCGGAAGCGTCTGAATAGTGTCTACGGAGCTGTCAATCTGGATTGGAAAGGACAGGTCTTTTTGGACGTTACAGGACGTAATGACTGGTCTTCCGCTTTGATTTATTCGGAGGGTTCCGGTCAGGTCTCTTATTTTTATCCGTCATTTACCGGTTCATGGATTCTGACGGAGACATTGCGTGAAAGTCTGCCGCAGGCTATTTCTTTTGCAAAAGAACGGACGACGGCCAAATCATTGTGAATCCTGATGGAACATGGACCCGTTCCGGAGAACAGACAAAAGTAGGAAGCGCACAGCCTGATTTTATTGCAGGTTTCCATACGGCGTTGACATACAAAGATTTTAGCCTGAGCCTGCTTTTCGATTCACGTTTCGGTGGTCAGATCGTGTCCGGTACGTACAACTATGGTATGTTTACCGGTGTATTGAAAAGTTCATTATACGGACGCGCGGCGGAATACGGTGGTCTCGAAAGAAAATTGACGGATGGTCGTATCGTATATGACGGAATGATCCCGGAAGGTGTGTTTGATAAAGATACGAAGATTAAAGGTGTGGATGTTGGCGGAAAAACTTATCAATGGGCTTATGAGCAAAAGTTGGTAGATCCGGTTTCAGCATCTGCTTATTACGACAGTAAATATAGCTGGCAATATGGTATTCGTGAAGAAGCCGTACAGGATATTTCCTGGATTGCATTGAGAGAAATATCGCTGCGTTGGAATATGCCTAAGAAACTGGCCCATAAACTGTATCTTCAAAATGTGAACCTGGGACTTCTGGTTCGTAACGTAGGGTACTTGTATAACAGTCTTCCGGATAATATACATCCGGAAGGATTGTCATCTAACAGAAGTTATGAATTTATCGAGGTGGGCGGCGCTGCTTACGCTCGTACGTATGGATTTAATGTAAATATCACATTCTAAAAAAGACAATAATATGAACACAATAAAGAAATATATATTGACTGCTACGGGCGCTGTTGCATTATTGCTCAGCAGCTGTACGGATAAATTTGTGGAATACAACACCGATATAAGAACGATCTATGAAGTTGAGCCGGAGCGATTTTTGTATAATGTCCAGGCCAATACCAGCGCAAACGGATGGGAATGGTATTATGATTATTATTTTGCAAACATGAGATGGTTGCAGTATGGTTGTCGTCCTCTTGGTAATACGGTAACTACTTTTACGTATGGGAACTCAAATATATGGAGACAGCGTTATGATAACTGCTTTCTGAATACCGGTTCCTATATGAGGCATATGGAATATCTCGCAAGCCAGTTGCCTAATGCGGACGCGTATACGCATGCGGTAGAAGCAGCGCGGGTTACCTTGATTTATCAAAGTATATTTACTTCTGACGTTCAGGGATCGCTGGCTTATACACAGGGATGGTCTTTGCGTTCCGGCGGGGATATTGAAGATCCTGCGTTTGAAACACAGGAAACATTGTATGGAATATGGGATAATGAATTGAAAGCCGCCATTAATAAGTTTAATACTGCAACGAACCAGGTGTCTATCAAGAATTATGATATGGCTTTTGGCGGTGATATCAGCCAATGGGTTAAAACGGCCAATGCTCTTCGCTTGCGTCTCGCCTTACGTTGGATGAAGCGTGATATGAACAAAGCCAAATCAATCGCGGCAGAAGTGTTGGGAAGCAGTAATATCCCTTCGTCTACGGATGATTCGTTTGTTATATGGTTGAGCGGAGTGGAAACAAATCATAGCGACTTTGAGTCTATCAAAGACCTGATTCGTGGAACTGTAACATTTATGGGGTATCTGAAGAAATATAATGATCCCCGTAAGAGAATGTTTTTTCGTGAAAATAATCTGACGCCGGAAAATGTTGCTAAATGGAATGCTGCTAATCCTAATGACCGGCTAAGCGAGTATGGACGTTACGAAGCAGGAACCTCCAATTATGATGCCATGACTAAGCCTGAGTGGGTAAAAATGCATAAAGACCGTATGATGGATGGTGTGAATATGACGCCGTTAAATTTTCCGCAAACCCGGATGTTCTCAGGATATTATGATGGTGGCTCAGGGGGGACCTGGTGGCCGAAGCTGACGTATGCGGATTTCTGTTTTATGGCGGCGGAATTTGTACTGAATGGAGTTGCCAGCAGTAAGTCTGCCGAACAGTGGTATACCGAAGGTGTAAGATCTTCTCTTGAATTGTGGAATAAGGCCGGCGATTACTGTAAAATCCATAATTATGTACCCATGACCGATGATGAAATCAATACATTTATGGCACAGGAAGGTATTAAGTGGAATGCATCTATCGGTAAAGAACAGATTTATGCGCAGACTTATGTTGAACATTTTAAAAATGTGAATGAAGCCCATGCGCTTTATCGCCGTGTAGGATATCCTAATCCGATATCTCCGGTTATCGCAAATGAAGCATGTACTGCGAACGGTGTTCTGCAAGCTGTGCCGAGAAGATTTTCATTTACTCCTCCGATACCGGGAACTTCTAATTATGCAAATAATAAGGAACGTTTAGACAAGATGGCGGAAGATCCTGATTTTGGTAACATTACGGATGCTTTCGGACGTATCTGGTGGGATAAGAAAATAGATTAATGTTGATAAAATGAAATGGAGAAAAAATCCGGACTTCAAACGAAGTCCGGATTTTTCTTTTAAAAATATATCATTGTAATTAAAAATAATTACATTTGTGAATGACATATTTACTTGATTATAAACGAATGTTTTTTGATTATGAAAACCTTGAAAGTACCTTATGTGCCGGCGTTGGACGGGCTTGAACTGAGAGATGTTACGGAGCGGATGGAAACGGAAGCTTTGCGTCAGAGTATTGATGTGATTAATTGGAAAGAATACTCTTATAAGCCAATCGTGGCTTTTGATATTGCGCGGGGAAAAAAAGAATTATATCTCCATTATTTTGTCCGGGGACTATCTTTACGTGCCATGGCTGATGAGGATGGAGAATATGTACATCCGGACAGTTGTGTGGAATTTTTTATGCGTCCGGAGAATGATCTGTTTTATACGAATTTTGAGTTTAACTGCATCGGAACATGTCTTGCTGCGCGTGGAGTGAACCGTAATGCGCGAACTCCTTTTACATCAAACGAATATAAGAAGATCCGTCGCTATACGACTGTTCAGCGTGAAGCTTTTCCGGAAAAGACCGGTATTTACGAGTGGGAGTTAACGGTTGCTATACCATTTGAACTGATGGGGCTTGATGCTTCAAGCCTGCCGGATAAGATCCGTGGTAATTTTTACAAGTGTGCGGATGAAACGGCCAATCCTCATTATGTAACCTGGAGTCCGATTAATCTGTCTTTACCGGATTATCATTGTCCGGAATATTTCGGTGAGATCTGTTTCTGACTTAAAATAAAACCGGGCTAAAAAGTCCGGTTTTATTTTTTAATCGTCAACTCCTTTGACATCTACGACTTCTAATTCAAATACAAGTGTTGAGTATCCGGGAATTACTGCGGCGCCTGATTTTTCGTAGTCGGATCTCCCATAACCTAACTGATACGGAACCCAAATCTCCCATTTGTCTCCCTTAACCATGTTCTGTAATGCGGTTTTCCAACCGGCTATAACACTATTGGGTGTAAAAGTGTACGGAGAGCCATCATTGAATAGCCGTTGATCAAACACATCGCCTTTTTCAATGTCGTATTCGGGATAACCGGCAACAAAACTGCCTTTGTAATAACAGGATACAGTACTTGTATATCGTATGGTATCTGTTCCTGTTCCGGCTTCAAGCACTTTGTAATAGATACTGCCTTCATTTCCGGGAGATACTAATTCTTTGTATTCGGGATTGGTTTTGATTGCATTAAATGCTGCCAGGTTGGTTATCATCCATTCTTCCTGATGGTTATTATCATCGTCATCGCCACAGGATGTTACACTGAATAGTGTAACAATCATCATCAGATAGATTCCGTATTTTTTCATTAAACGTGAATTTTTGATTTATTTATTTTAATTTCTCAAGAATACTGCGCATGCTTACCTTTTCGGAAATAATACCGTGCAGTTTGTCTATAGGAACGCGTTCCTGCTCCATCGTATCGCGGAAACGGATGGTGACGCAATGATCGTTCAGAGAGTCATGATCAATCGTGATGCAATAAGGTGTTCCGATAGCATCCTGACGACGGTAGCGTTTGCCGATTGAGTCTTTTTCATCATACTGGCAACGGAAATCGAAACGCAATATGTCCATTATTTCATTCGCTTTCTCCGGAAGTCCGTCTTTGCGCACCAAAGGCATCACTGCCAGTTTTACCGGAGCTAAAGCCGGAGGTAATTTCAATACTATACGCGTTTCCCCGCTTTCCAGCGTTTCTTCGCAATAGGCTCCTGCCATCAGACTGAGGAACATACGGTCCACACCAATGGAGGTCTCGACTACATAAGGGACGTAACTTTTATTTAATTCCGGATCAAAATACTGTATTTTCTTACCTGAGTACTTTTCATGTTGGGATAAGTCGAAGTCCGTACGGCTGTGGATACCTTCCACTTCCTTGAATCCGAACGGCATTTCAAATTCAATGTCGGTAGCCGCATTTGCATAATGCGCCAGTTTATCATGGTCGTGGTACCGGTATTTCCGGTCGCCTAAACCCAATGCGCGATGCCATTTCATGCGTATTTCTTTCCATCTGGCGAACCATTCCAGCTCTTCCCCGGGACGCACGAAAAACTGCATTTCCATCTGTTCGAATTCACGCATACGGAATACGAACTGGCGTGCTACGATTTCATTACGGAATGCTTTTCCTATCTGGGCAATACCGAAAGGAACTTTCATGCGTCCTGTTTTTTGCACATTCAGAAAATTGACAAAGATGCCCTGGGCCGTTTCGGGACGAAGGTATACTTTCATGGCACCGTCGGCCGTAGAGCCCATTTCCGTTGCAAACATCAGGTTAAACTGGCGTACATCCGTCCAGTTGCGTGTTCCGGAGATCGGGCATGCGATTTCGCTGTCGATAATGATCTGCCGCAGATCTTCCAGGTTGGAATCGTTCAGCGCTTTGGCAAAGCGCGTATGCACCTCATCACGCTTTGCCTGATTTTCAAGCACGCGGGAATTCGTGGTGCGGAACTGTTGTTCGTCGAATGCTTCACCAAAACGTTTGGCTGCTTTTTCAACTTCTTTGTTTACTTTATCATCGATTTTAGCAAGATAATCTTCAATCAGTACATCGGCACGGTAACGTTTTTTGCTGTCTTTGTTATCGATCAACGGGTCATTGAACGCATCGACATGTCCGGAAGCTTTCCATATCGTAGGATGCATGAAAATGGCAGAATCAATACCCACAATATTTTCGTTCAGCAAGGTCATACTGTCCCACCAGTATTTTTTTATGTTGTTCTTCAGTTCAACCCCATTCTGACCGTAGTCATACACGGCTCCTAATCCGTCGTATATTTCGGATGAGGGAAATACGAAACCATACTCTTTGCAGTGTGAAACTAATTTTTTAAATACATCTTCCTGTTGTGCCATAAGACTTTTTTATTTTTTCAAACGGGGCAAAGATAGGATAATTAATTGAAAGTTGAAAGTTGAAAGTTGAAAAATATGAATTATAGCACTGCGAGTACTGTGTGATTAGCCGTTTTATTTTTCACACTTAAAAAATACGAAAAATAGTTGGATATACGGAAAGTATCATATACATTTGCGGTATGAAAAAAAAACTGGTACACCGAATTATTGTATTGCGGTTCAGGAGGGTTGGTGATGCGGTACTCTCTGGTGTCATTTGTACTTCGCTTCGTAGATCATTTCCCACTGCAACCATCGATTATGTCCTCAATGCGGAAATAGCGCCATTGTTTGAAAATCACCCGGATGTCGACCGGATTATTTCTTTTACAAAGGATGAAATGGGACATTGGAGTATCTATCTTAAAAAAGTCTGGCATATAATGTGTTCCGCTAGATACGATTTAATTGTGGATACTCGTGCGACGGTTAAAACGCTTTGGTTTTCTCTTTTTTCTATACGAACCCCCTATCGTATAGGATGGAAAAAAAGCTACAATCTGTTTCTGCATAATTATCGGGTGATGCTGTCGGTCGACAGTGATCAGGTAAGTTGCCTTTTGTCCTTGCTTCGTCCGCTGGAGAAAAGGTTCCAAATGACTTATGAGCCGAATTTTACTTTGTTTGTTACACCGGAAGAGCGGGCTGCTTTTCGTGTTAAAATGGAAAATGCCGGTATCAACTTTTCCAAGCCGGTGATTGTTTGTGCCGTTGCGACTCGTATTCCGCATAAAAATTGGAATGTGGAAAAAATGCGACAAGTGCTGGAACGAATCATAGAACATTACGATGCGCAGTTGATTTTTAACTTTGCAGGCGTAACGGAAGAGGAACTTGCCGTTCAACTGTACTGTTGCATGAATCATCATCCACAGGTACATACGAATGTGCGGGCGGATAATTTGAGAGAATTGGCTGCATTGATAAGCCTTTCGGATTTTTTCTTTGGCAATGAGGGAGGGCCGCGTCATATATCCCAGGCTTTCCGTATACCTTCTTTTGCTATTTACCCGCCATCTGTCAGCAAACGCCGTTGGCTTCCGGGTATGTGCGAACGTTATCGGGGAATTGAGCTTGCTGATATTTCCGGTGAGAAAGTAAATAACCCGAATTTGAATTTTGCGTCCAAATTCGATTTGTTAACGGTCGATCACGTTTGGGAAGAATTAAACCCGATGCTTGCTCAATATCTTTGATATGTTTTCATTTCAAGTTCGTTCTTTGTAAACTTGTGATCGATAAGCATGATTTTCTTTTCCGATTTTTCTTTTTCTTTCCGCATTGCGTTTATTTCGTTCAATACAAGTGCTAATTCATAAGTTGCTTTGATTGCTTTTTTATCTGTATCGGAGAGGTAAAGCGAATATGGTTTTCCTCCGGCATACTCTGCCTTTATCCGTTCTTTTTGATCAACGATGGAGACGAAGTTAGCAACAGTTTTACAGTCTTCTCCCTTGTATGTTACGACTTCGGTTGTATTACCCATATCCTTGAAGCGATAGTTTACTCCTCCGTCATAGGGAATGGAGGGCGTCTCGGCAAAAGTTCCGTCTTTTACGGATAATTTGAGTCCTGTATGTTCAATCGGGGAACTACCGAAATATACGCTTGCCATATACATTTCTCCCTCTTCGTTTACTCCGCAACGGATATAGCTGCGCTCCACATTGCGTTCTACGGTCATCGTATTCCAGATATAATTACCTGTTTCATCATAAGCGGTATCCTTTTCGAATATAAACCCTTTTTTCAAGTCGTCCAGTTCACCGATGCGGATAGGAAGAAGACTGTCGCAATAGGCTATGTTTTGTTCGCATTCTCCTTTCTCTACAAGACGCATTAAGGTGAGCGCCTCTTTACGCACCTCTATTTCGCGCGGGAAAAAAATATTGATCGAATCAATGGCGCTTTTGGCGGCAATGAATTGTTTGTTTTCGTACATGGATTTGGCTTCGTTCAGTACTTTCTGAGCCTCTTTTCCTTTTCCGCAACCTGCAAGGCATACAAATGCGGCGATAGCTATTATTAATTGTTTGTACATAGTTTTACTTTCTAAAATAATTGCAAAGATAGTGCAAGTTGAGAGCAATACAAAATGAGTTTGCTTATTTTATGCTGCCGAAACGCAGCCTGTCTTCTGTTTTGATAAAAGATAAAAAATACGCAACAGATCTATCGAGAACAGTGTGCAGACTGTGTTCCGGAAAAAACAAAACCGGTTTTATTTTGCATTTCGATTGACTTACGCTACATTTGCAATCCTTTAAATTAAATTGATAGAATGTATTACAGCGCAGAAGATATCTCGTCGCATCTGAACGGGGAACCGTTTTTTATGATTTCGGAAATTGCAGATCGTTTGGGTTTGGAGACTTATGTAATAGGAGGTTATGTGCGTGATCTATTCCTCCGGCGTCCGTCGAAAGATATTGATATCGTAACGGTCGGAAGCGGGATTGAACTGGCTAAGGCCGTGGCAAAAAAAACAGGCCGGGAGTCAAATTTGTCCGTTTTTAAAAATTTTGGTACGGCACAGATTAAATATAAAGGCTGGGATATCGAATTTGTCGGTGCGCGACGCGAATCATACAGCCGGGACAGCCGTAAACCGATCGTTGAGGACGGAACACTGGAAGATGATCAGAACCGGAGGGATTTTACAATCAATGCATTAGCCTTGTGTCTTAATAAAAACCGATACGGGGAACTGGTAGATCCTTTTTGCGGACTTGATGATCTGGAAAACCTGCGTATCGTTACTCCCCTGGATCCGGATGTGACATTCGGCGATGATCCGTTACGTATGATGCGTGCGGTTCGTTTTGCGTCACAGCTTGGTTTTTTTATTGATCCGGATACGTTTGATGCCATTGAGAGGAATAAGGATCGCATTGAGATTATTTCGAAAGAAAGAATTGTCGACGAGCTGAATAAAATTATTTTGTCACCCAAACCTTCCGTCGGTTTTGAATTATTGGACCGTTCGGGACTTCTTGAAATTATATTTCCGGAACTGTGTGCTTTGAAGGGGGTTGAAACTAAAGATGGTATCGGGCATAAGGATAATTTTGCACACACATTGATGGTGCTGGATCGTCTGAGCAAGACATCGGATAATTTATGGCTTCGGTGGAGTGCGCTTCTTCATGATATAGCCAAGCCGGTGACTAAACGTTTTGATAAACGGCTCGGATGGACTTTTCATAATCATAATTTTATCGGGGAAAAAATGATACCCGGTATGTTCCGCAGGATGAAACTGCCGATGAATGAAAAGATGAAGTATGTTCAAAAGATGGTAGCCCTGCATATGCGTCCGATCAATCTGGCTGATGAGGAAGTTACGGATTCGGCCGTGCGCCGTTTGTTATTCGATGCGGGAGATGATATCGACGATCTGATGAAACTTTGCGAAGCAGATATTACGAGCAAGAATCCGGCAAAGGTTCGTCGTTTTATTGAAAATTTCCGTATTGTACGGGAAAAAATGGTTGATATAGAGGAAAAAGACCGTATCCGCAATTTTCAACCTCCGGTTTCGGGTGAAGAAATCATGGACACTTTCGGTTTACCTCCTTCACAGCCTGTTGGTGTACTGAAGGAAGCTATCAAAAATGCAATACTTGACGGTGTCATTCCTAATGAGTACGAAGCTGCTGTCAAATTTATGTACCGGAAAGCGGCGGAAATGGGGCTTAAAGAAAATAAAAAATAAATTTATTTAAAATAACTCTCTTCGTGCAACGTTTATAGTTTTGACTGCATCATTATAATGTAGTATTAAAACTAAATCTGTCAAATAAATTTATAAAAGATACGGATTTGATTGTTAAGGAAACATCAGCATATCCGAAAGGAATGTTGATTATTACAAACGGTAAGGATTGGACAGCAAAAGTGACAAAATAAAACAAAAGTACTAAAAATGAGGTGGATGAATCCCGGCCGGATAAGATGATCCCCGGGATTCATTTTTTTGATCCGATCAGTTTAGCCTGCTTACACTTTTCACCCCTCTTACACCTTGAATTTTCTTTTTTAATAAGGTGAGTGATGATGTATCCGGAATAATGATTGTAAATGTACCCTGAAAGAGTCCGTCCACAGAGTCAATATTAATTGAGCGTAAGGAAACACGGTTTTCCTTGCTGATTACGGAAGTGATGTTTGTTACAATACTGATGTCGTCATTGCCTATGATGCGTAACATAACCGTATATCCGCTGGTGCCCTTTCCGCTCCATTCCGCAGGTATTATGCGATACCCGAAGCGACTGCGCATTTCCGGGGCATTGGGACAGTCCATCCGGTGTATTTTGATACCCTGAGTGGATACGAAGCCGAACACGGGATCTCCGTATATCGGGTTGCAACATTTCGCAAGTTTGTAATCGATGCCGGTCAGGTTTTTGTCGATCATCAGTATGTCCTGATGGGTGGACATTTCTTTCGCTTCTATATTGGCTACATACTCCTCAGCGCTGCGTATGTCCGCATGTTCAGACAGTTCCTTTTCTTTGTTTTCCCGTTCGACACATTCGTCGATCACGGTATTGATGTCGAGCTTTTCTTCTGCAATATCTATGTAGAAATCGGTTACGGTCTTATATCCTTTTTTCTTTATATACCGCATGAGTACTGCCTCTTCTATATCAACTTTGCGGTTCTTTATGCGACGTTGAAGCTGTTCTTTGGCAAGGTCCGCGCTTTTTGCGTATTCTTCACGGAGTGCCTGTTTTATTTTCGAACGGGCTTTTGATGTGGCGACAAAGGACAGCCAGTCGCGTTTGGGGGTTTGTGTGGGCGACGTTACGACTTCTATGGTGTCACCGTTGTTGAGAACATATTTTATCGGAACATTCTTCCCGTTTACTTTTCCCGAGATGCAACGGCTTCCGATTTTTGAATGAATGGCAAAGGCAAAATCAAGTACCGTTGCTCCTTTGCCCAGTTTGATGAGGTCTCCGGTTGGGGTAAACACATAAATTTCATCCTGATAAAGTTCCATCTTGAATTCTTTCATCAGGTCCATTGGTGTAGAGCCCTGCACCTCAAGTACGGCGCGTACATCCGAGAGAAATTCGTCCAGCCCGTGTTCTTCCTGTCCCCCTTTGTATTTCCAGTGTGCGGCAAGACCTTTTTCCGCAATTTCATCCATTCGCTGCGTGCGTATCTGTACTTCTACCCAGCGTTTTTGCGGACCCAACACCGTAATGTGCAGGCTTTCATAACCGTTATTTTTTGGAACGGACAGCCAGTCGCGCATACGCTTCGGATTAGGCTGGTACATATCGGTGATGATAGAGAATGCCTGCCAACAGTCGGAACGTTCTTTTTCTCTCGGAGAATCGAGTACGATTCGTATGGCGAAGAGGTCATAAATTCCTTCAAAATCAACTTTTTGCTTTTTAATTTTGTTATTGATCGAATGAATGGATTTGGTTCTTCCTTTGATTTCAAATTTCAATCCGGTCTCTTCCAATTTTTTCTTGACAGGGTCGATGAAGTTGTCTATATATTCGTCACGCGAACGCTTTGTCTCATTTAGCTTATCCTTTATGTAATAATATTGCTTGGGATCTAAATATTTAAGGGATAAGTCTTCCAGCTCGCTTTTGATTTTGTATAGTCCGAGACGATGGGCCAGCGGTGCATAAAGATAGGAAGCCTCGGTTGCAAGGCGAATCCGGTCTTTTTCTTCTATGATTTCCTTTCCCATACGCATCATGCACAAACGGTCGGCAATCATAATAAGTATAACACGTACGTCTTCGGCAAAGGAGAATAGTAAATGGTGAAAATTTTCCGAATTGACCGCTGTGTTCCGGGCATAAAGATCGGATGTTTTAAGTAGCCGGTTTATCATAAGCGATACGTCGGAATTGAATGTTTTTTCAACTTCTTCGATCGAGACCGCCTTTTTCAGGACAGGGCGGTATAAAATAAGCGCGAGTACCGATGTACGTTTCAATCCGATATCTTTTGTCGCTATAAGCGCTGTTTCAATATTGCGTATCAGTCCGTTTATTCCGTTCCGGTCGCGGCCGTAACATTCTATCGCAACGACAGGTTTCAGTAACTGTCGTATTTTGGGTGCGTCATCTTTTTCGAGACTTTCGGAAAGCGCTTTAAGTAATTCCCTGTATTTCGAGCAGAATATTTTTTTTTCTTCTTCAGTGAAAAAATTATTAGAATGATTTGTCTTCATATTTTTTAAAACCTGAATTTGCTCGTAAAGATAATTTTTTTTCTGCTATCTACATGAATTAACTTAAAAAATATAGGATATATTATTGAAAACAGAATATAGCTTCGCCCGGTAACTTTCCTGAAGATTGAATAACTGTGTCGCTTTGTTTCGCTTCGTAAAGCGATTGATAATTGCTTCACTTCGTAAAGCGATTATTAATTCTGAAAGGATGCAATAAAAAAAGTAAACTTTTTTGTATTACTCTCAACTTTCGCTATATTTGCATAACATTGATCTATTTAAGAAAAACAATTGAAATACTTTATACTATGCTTGCACCAGGTGATTTACTACAACTTAAGTCGAAAAATCTGACTGAATCTCAAATTGAAGAACAATTATCTTATTTTATGAAAGGATTTCCGTTTCTGGAGATTAAATCTTCTGCGTCTGTCGATAAGGGCATTCTGCGCCTGACGAATGAACAGCAGGATTGTTTTATTCAGATGTGGGATGATTATCTTTCCGGTGAAAAGCAAATTACAAAGTTTGTTCCTGCATCGGGCGCTGCAAGTCGTATGTTCAAAGATCTGTTTTCATTTTTGTCTGCCCCCTACGATGTGCCGACAACGGATTTTGAAAAAACATTTTTTGACGGGATAAAGCATTTTGCGTTTTATGAAGTCCTGAACAATATTTGCAAAGTGAATGAAGGCAAAGATATCTCCGGACTGATTGCCGACGGACAATATAAGGATGTCGTATTTAATTTGTTGGAAGATAAAGGACTGAATTACGGTTCTTTACCGAAAGGATTGCTGTTGTTCCACAACTACCCGGATGGTGCACGTACGGCGATGGAAGAGCATCTGGCTGAAGGCGCCATGTATGCTAAGAATGCGGAAAACAGGGTAACCATCCATTTTACGGTATCGCCGGAACATTTGCCTTTCTTCAGGAAGCTGGTCGAAGAAAAGACGCCGGTCTATGAGAAAAAGTTCGGAGTAACGTATGATTTGTCGTTTAGTACACAGCAATCAAATACGGATACGATTGCCGTAGATATGGCAAATGCTCCGTTTCGCGACGTGAAAGGACACCTGGTTTTTCGTCCGGGCGGACATGGCGCATTGATACAAAATCTGGATGCGTTGGATGCTGATGTTGTTTTTGTAAAAAACATAGATAATGTCGTGCCGGATCATTTCAAGGAAGCTACCGTACGTTATAAGAAAGTGATTGCCGGTGTACTTGTGTCACTCCAGAAACGAATATTCGAATATATGCGCCTGATTGAAAGCGGAGATTATATACATGAACAGATAGAGGAGATGATACATTTTCTGCAGAATGATTTATGCATTAAAAATCCGGAAACAAAATTTCTGGAAGATGTGGAACTGGTTCTTTATATAAAAAGCAAACTGATGCGTCCATTACGTGTTTGCGGGATGGTTAAAAATGTCGGAGAACCGGGGGGAGGTCCGTTTCTTACTGTGAATCCTGACGGAACCGTGTCTTCGCAAATACTTGAAAGTTCACAGATTGATATGAATAATCCGGAAGCAAAGAATGCGTTTGAACAGGGCTCGCATTTTAATCCGGTTGATCTGGTTTGTGCGCTGAAAGATGTGAACGGCAAAAAGTATCATTTACCTGATTATATTGATAAAAATACAGGTTTTATTTCGCTGAAGAGTAAGGACGGACGCGAATTGAAAGCGCTTGAACTGCCGGGCTTGTGGAATGGCTCTATGAGTGACTGGAATACTGTATTTGTTGAAGTTCCGGTTGAAACATTCAACCCGGTAAAAACAGTGAACGATTTACTGCGTCCGCAACATCAGTGAAACATCTTCCCGCCAATCCGTTCCGTTTTTAGCGAGGTAGACTTGCAGACCACATTCTTTTCCCGCTTTGATATTTTGTTCGCTGTCATCAATAAAGAGTGATTCGGCGGGATTTATTCCTGCGTCTTCAATCATCATATTATATATTTTCAAACCGGGTTTTGTACATTTCATTTTATACGAAATGTACAGTTTGTCAAAATAGTCGGACAGGGCATTTCCCGATTGGGTGAATCCCGGCGCACAGGCCCAGTCCATGATAAACGGATTATTATTTGTCAGCAGGAAAACCCGGTGTGTTTTCCGCAATTCCTGTATATATTCGAGTTTATATTCCGGTGGCAGGTCAATGATGCTTTTCCATGCATTTTCTATTCCCTCACGGGAAATTTTTTTACCGGCGTGTTTGCACAACAGGCGGCAAAATTCCCCGGCATCTATATCGCCGTTTTCAATATCAATAAATATTCCTTTGTGATGGTAAGCGTCGATGAAGTTTTCTGCATCGTCTACCCCGATAGCCTTAAAGTTGCGGATTGCCCTGTCACGATGTACGTCCACAATCACACCGCCCATATCGAAAATTATATTTTTTATCATCTCGCGTTACTGTTAGTGTAAAAAGTAAAAGGAAATCGTTCTTCGTTAAAAGAAATATTTCCTTTTATGATAATTGTCCGGAATAAATCAGTCAAGTGAATGGATGACTAACCCCGAACGTAGTTTCGGTTCAAACCATGTTGTTTTAGGCGGCATGATGTTACCGGAGTCGGCGATGTCAATCAGTTGTTTCATGGAAACGGGATAAAGCGCCAGGGCGACTTTCATTTCGCCACTGTCGACGCGTTTTTTAAGTTCTCCGAGCCCACGTATGCCACCTACAAAATCAATCCGTTTATCCGACCTCAAATCTTTTATCCCTAATATTTTATCTAATATAAGATTGGACGAGATCGTGACATCCAATACTTCGATCGGATTGTTATCATTATATCTTCCCGGTTTAGCCGTGAGGGCGTACCAGTTACCGCTCAGGTAGATGGAAAACTCATGAAGACGGGAAGGTTTGAAAATTTCCGGACCTTTTTTCTCCACTTCAAAATCTTCCGTTAATTTCTGCAGAAACTCATCGTCTGTGAGTCCATTAAGATCTTTCACTACGCGATTGTAGTCAATGATTGTCAACTGGTTTGCAGGAAAACATACAGCCATGAAGTAATTGTATTCTTCATCTCCCTTGTGAGCCGGGTTTAGTTTTGCCTTTTCATTTCCGACGAGGGCGGCAGCCGCTGAACGGTGATGACCGTCTGCGATGTACATGGCCGGCATGGTGGCGAATAATTCAGTGATGCGTGCGATATCAGTATCGTCACTGATTATCCATAGTTTATGTCCGAACCCGTCTAATTTTGCCGTAAAATCATACTCCGGTGTTCCGGTGGTATATCTGGCAACGATAGCGTCTATCTCTTTGTTGTCGGGATAGGCAAAGAACACAGGTTCAATATTTGCATTATTGATACGCACATGTTTCATCCGGTCTTCTTCTTTATCCCTGCGGGTAAGTTCGTGCTTTTTAATTTTCCCCGTCATGTAATCTTCAACGGAAGCGCAAACGACCAAACCGTATTGGGTACGTCCGTTCATTGTCTGTGCGTATACGTAGTATTGTTCCTTATCATCCTGAACGAGCCACCCTTTATCCTGAAACTTTCTAAAATTTTCGACTGCTTTTTCATATATTTCAGGAGCATGTTCGTCTGTACCTTCCGGAAAATCTATTTCCGGTTTGATAATGTGGTACAATGATTTTTCATTGCCTTCCGCTTCGGTACGGGCTTCAGCAGAGTTAAGTACATCATACGGACGTGACTGAACTTCTTCTACAAAACTATTGGGAGGGCGAATCCCTTTGAATGGTTTGATTTTCATTTTGTATAATAATTAACCATTGTTTTACTTGTTTACCTGGAAGGTCCTGTCGCCGTCTTTCAGGAATTTGACAATCTGATTGGCGGCGGCAATACCGGCATTGATGTTTGCTTCGGCGGTTTGCGCTCCCATTTTTTTCGGAGTGCTGAAATATCGTCCGGCGAATTTATCAGACAGTTCGGCGTGATTGGCGGGCATGATATCCGTCATGTACCTGAAATCCGTACGATCTTCCATCAGCTTAGCTAATTCGGCTTCATTGATAACCTCTTTGCGGGCAGTGTTGATCAGCATAGCCCCTTTCGGCATTTTCGAAAGCAGGTGATAGTTAATCGAATTTTTGGTTTCTGCCGTGGCAGGGATATGAAGTGATACAAACTGACATATTTCGTAAAGTTCTTCGGCCGAATTCAACGCCTTTACGCCGTCGTTTTCGATGACTGTTGCCGGGCAGAAGGCGTCATAAGCGTAAATATCCATGCCGAAACCTTTGGCGATACGTGCAACATTACGTCCGACATTGCCATAGGCATGAATTCCGAGCTTTTTACCCATCAATTCCGTGCCTGAAGTTCCGTCAAACATCTTGCGAACGCCATATACCATCATACCTAAGGCAAGTTCCGCAACCGCATTTGAATTTTGTCCCGGTGTGTTCATTACACATACATTGTGTGAGGTGGCAGCTGCCAGATCCACGTTATCATATCCGGCGCCGGCGCGAACAACGATTTTCAACTGTTTGGCGGCATCAAAGACTTCATTGTCTATGATGTCGCTACGGATAATGATCGCGTCCGCATCTTTCACTGCATCTAATAGTTGCGCTTTTTCCGTATATTTTTCCAGAAGCGCCAACTCCATACCTGCTTTTTCTATAGCTTCACGGATACCATTTACGGCAATCGCTGCAAAAGGTTTATCTGTTGCGACTAATATTTTCATTTTACTTAAATTTTAGGTTTTAATTTCAACATTTATTGATCAGTGTTGCTTTTCAAAAGCCTGCATCGTTTCAACTAATGCTTTCACACTTTCCAATGGCAACGCATTATAAGTTGACGCCCTGAATCCGCCTACGGAACGGTGTCCCTTAATTCCGATCATTCCTGCTGCTGTGGCAAATGAAGCAAATTCGCTTTCCAGTTCCTGATATTCGTCGTTCATCACAAAACAGATGTTCATTAAAGAACGGTCTTCGGCTGCCGCTGTACCTTTGAACAGTTTGTTGCGGTCTATTTCATCATACAGGACTGCCGCTTTCTCTTCGTTTTTCTTTTGCATAACGGAGATACCACCCAGTTCCTTATACCATTTGAGAGTCTGTAATGCTGCATAGACAGGCACTACGGGCGGCGTATTGTACATGGAGTCATTGTCAACATGGATCTGGTAATTCAACATGGAAGGTATCGGACGCTCCATTTTACCCAAGGCCTCTTTACGGACAATCACAATTGTTACTCCGGCCGGCGCTAGGTTTTTCTGCGCTCCCGCGTATATGGCATCGTATTGGGATACGTCGATAGGGCGTGAGAAAATATCAGACGACATATCTGCGACTAACGGAATATTTACCTGTGGAACATGATGCAACTGTGTTCCGAAAATCGTATTGTTTGTCGTAATATGGAAATAATCCGAATCATCGGAAACAGAATAATTTTTAGGAATATAGCTGTAATTTTTGTCTTTTGATGAAGCAACGACTTCTACCTCGCCGAATATTTTGGCCTCTTTTATCGCTTTGGAAGCCCATGTGCCCGTATCAAGATAGGATGCCTTTTTTTTCAGTAGATTGTAAGGAATCATGCAAAACTGCATACTTGCACCACCTCCAAGGAAAATCACGTCATGAGTCGATGGTATATCCAATAATTCCTTAACCAGGTTGCGCGCTTCATCGCTAACAGCAACAAATTCTTTACCTCTGTGTGAAACCTCCATCAGTGACAATCCTGTTCCTGCGAAATCAAGTATCGCATCAGCCGTATTTTTAATTGTGTACTGGCTTAAAATAGAGGGGCCTGCATAAAAATTGTGCTTCTTCATCTTTGTCAATTGTTAATTAATTTATTAAGTTTCTTAGAACAGGACAAAGGTAATGATTATATTTGGTTTTTAGAGAATGGGTACAGAAAAAATGTGGATTTAGGTTGGTGTGGATATAGAGCCGACGATCACAGGTGCACAAGGGAATACGCTGTAGTGATCGCCGGTTTACTTTATTTTAGATGTTTTTTGTTGTTCGCCGGTTTTAATTAGTTGGTTTCGGAGGTAGCCTGAAACGTATCGGGAGGCTGCATAGAACTCTGACCGGCTTGCCGTCGATTGTTCCGGGAGTAGTAAATTTGGGTAACGCACTAATGACGCGTATGGCTTCTTCGTCTAAGTCGGGATCAACAGGGTGGACAACCTTTGCATTTGAAACAGAGCCGTCTTTTTCTACAATGAAGGTGCATGACACACGTCCTTCGATACCTCTTTTTGCTGCATTTTCAGGGTACTTTAGTTGTTTGCTGATGTATATGAACAGAGCGACTTCGCCGCCCGGAAATTCGGGCATATGTTCTGCAATAAGATATAAGGTCGGGTCTGAAGGGTCAGTCTTGGGCCCGGTTAGTATTTTATCTTCCATCTTTTCCTCCATTGTCGGAGGGGGAGGCACTGATAGACTGAATCCGATTGGAGCAGCATATTTTACCCTGACCTTTTTTCCGTTTTTTTCTCCCGGTGTGAATTTGGGGAATGTTTTTACTATGCGTAAAGCTTCTTCATCTAATGCCGGGTAAACTGACATTTCGACTTGTATATTAGATAAGGTGCCATCCTTTTCAACAATAAAGGTACATCCAACAAGTCCTTCTTTCTTATTTTTTCTGGCTATTTCAGGATATCTCATGTTATCCGAGAAATATTTATGCAACGCCATTTCTCCTCCCGGAAATTCAGGTTTTTTATCGACCGTTATATATACGGTCGTGTCTTCTGCCGATACGAGACGGGGCGTTTTTGAAAACTTTGTTCCGGCTGCATTTTTAACTTCATTTGTGCTTGTTTCTAACACAAAATGACTAATTTAGACACTTGAAATCTCATTTTATGGGAAGCCCCACGTTATGCAAAGTAGAATCTTACATTCCAAATTATCAATTTGTCAACCAAATAATTACAATTACTGCTTGTCTTATTCCAAAATAGGTTGACAGATATTGATT
>JAITVS010000223.1 GCA_031285685.1 Tannerella sp. | reverse complement strand
AATGCAGGCAAAACCGGCTGCTTTTCCGCACAGCTGCACAGGATGGATAAAATAACCAAAACTAAAAACCCATCTTTTTTGCCGTATCTCATCATCGTTTTCATTATATTCAATCTATTCTATTACCATTATTTTTCAGTTCCCATCCGGCTTCTCTATTTCAGCAAAAGGACTCGGATTCCATTTGAATGATTTCACCGGATCCGGGAATGACGGACTGTAGGGCATATAATCATCACTCAGATATTGCATAAAATCAAGTTGAAATCCTTGTTTGCTGAGATTATTCAGCCCCGTAATGACGCATTTCGCTATCTGGTAAGCCCCGTAAGGATTGAAATGTGTATTATCCTCCAGCGCCTTCGTCTGTCCCGGCCATGTGTCCGGGGGATAATGCACAAATGCCTTTTTGGAATTTTCAACGCCAAGTGATTCATATAATGTACGTGTCATGGCATGAAGATCCACCAACGGCACATTTTCCTCCTGCGCCAGTTTACGCATGGCATCCGGATAATCTTCGTGCGTATCTTTTATCCGCCCTTTTTCATCAAAACTCCGGCGTTGCGTAGGGGTCACAAAAACAGGTTGCGCTCCACGGGCGCGGGTTTCGCGTATAAACGTCCTGAGGCTTTCCGTGAATGATGTATAGGCTCCTTTTCCTTCTCCTTTCTGTTTCTGATCGTTATGTCCGAATTCCACAAACAGATAGTCTCCGGCCTTCATCTGTGTCAGCAATTTTTTCAAACGGCCGGCGGCGATAAACGTATTGGCAGACTCTCCGGATTCCGCATAATTAGCAAAACTGACGGGAGCATTAAAAAAGCGCGGGATCATCTGTCCCCAACTTGCCCACGGCTCATTATCCTGATCAACAACAGTCGAATTACCACATAAAAAGACAGTGATGGCATCATTTACCTTTTCAATGAGAATTTCCGACACGGCAGGAGCATCGCCGTTAAATTCAATCGTTAACTTATCATCCCAGTTCAGTTTATTCTTTTCACGGGGTTTGATACGAACACTTTCGCCATCCGGGTATATCCGGGTATCACGTTTATTTATAACAAAGGTACATTCCTTAAATTCGCCCTTTTTTGTCGGCAGGTTTTCGATAAATAAACGGCGCGATTCACCGCGAACAGTTGTCACACCAGCCTTTGCCGCAGAACCGATACGAACTGTCACTTTATAATTCCCGTCAGGAACAGCCACGGAGAAAAAGAACGGCTTATTACTTCCTTCTTCCCGTTTTGTCTGCAAATCATAACCATATCCGGCATCATCGGTATACATGCCTGAAACCTGTTGACATTCCATCTCCGATAACTCCGGACTGCCGTCAAAACTGAAATAATAGGTACCTTTAGGACGAACTGTATTTATTACCGGTTTTAATTCGTCCGGGGAATCTTTTGTATACATATTCACTTTCGGAGCGTCTTTTGTAAACAATGAACCGATCAGCTCAGGCGCAAGCGTTGAAGCAGGACGGAAACGATCCGACCGCATATAATCAAGTATCGATTTATACATCTGGCGTGCAACGATACGCTTTTCCGGAGCGCTTGTCACATCCATACTTGTCATTATCAACCGACCGTTCAACACATTAGCCTCGAACATCATACCGGCTTTACGGCTGACAAACCAGGTATCGATACTTTGCACGAGCGGCTGAAAATCTGCCGGAAATTCCGTAAACTGCATCACCTGTTGTTTGTTCAGCAACTCCCACCATTGCAGATTACTGTGATACTCGGTCGGAAATTCGTCAAATACAGGATGATGTTCATTCACTAAGATCCCGGTTGTATGCGGCGGACGCATCTTAAACCAGGACGTATTCCAGAATACAGGAGAAAAATGTTGCACGATATCCTTTCCAAAACGAATTTTCCCTGCTGCAGTAATCAATACTTTTCCACCGCTGTTTAAAACCTGTATTGCTTTTTCATTAAGAGAATCTGTTATAAAAACGTCTCCCGCATCAACTTTCACTCCAGACGGATAAACCCAGAAATCCCAGTCATTGACGGCCTCGGCATATTCTTCATTTTTAAGCGATTCGCTTTCAATACGGACTTCCAGATTATAACGCGCCGGAGCTCTGAAATTTTTAAGATCAAAAATAACTTTACCCAGTTCCGTACAGTTTCCAACCGGAATATTTGTGTTTCCGCCCGCTATTTTATCCGATGACTCTTTTATAACGCCTTTTTTTGCAATTCCACCGGAGGCATCGCGTATGACATAAACCACACGGGCATTTTTCAACGGTTCTTTACGAAAATGATAAACTTCAATATCGGCACGAAATGTTTCATCGTTCGTATAGGTAAATTTCGGGATACGCGCCAACGGTACGGTCGGACTACAGAAACGACGCATATCGGCCGCACTTATATATGCCTTTGAATCAAAGAAAACATCCGTCAATCCGACTAATGCTGTTCCCTGTCCGGAATAATCATTCAGGGCAAGAAGCTGAAATCCGGCATAATCAGGCGTTCGTAAGGTTTTCTCTATTTCATGCTTATAACAGAGAGCCTGTAGCTTTCCGGATGCCATCACAAAGTCACGGGCAAGGTCTCCCATCTTGTTTTCCGAAAGGATATCACGAAATATTTCAAAATTCTTTGCTTTGTTTACTCCGGTATATTTTCTGATCTCATCAAAATTGGGAAATACGCACCACTGTCCGGTTTCATGCGAAACATAAGGTTGCTTTACCGAGTCGATACGGGAACGATAATCCGTCATAGATTCGGGAGCACGGACAGCCCAATCCAACCCACGGGCGCCGGCTTTCACATGATACTGATTACGCGGCTGCCATTGCCAGCTATTTCCTACCGAGGCTCCCGTATAAACACGCCGCGGATCTGTCTTTTCCCAATATTCGACAAAGTCGGTCACCCACTCCACCCAACGTCCGGCCGGCTCATTCCCACACGCCAGCATGCAATACGATGCATAATTACCATACACTTTCGTGAGGCGTTGCGTTTCTTCCATCAGGTATTGATCGATCGGCTGTCCCATTCCAAGCCTCGGACCGTGATTAGGCCAGCTCGGTCCTTCGGGCTGCAGATAAAACCCGACCTGGTCTGCTGCAATAAAAGCAGCCTCCGGCGGACAATAAGAATGAAAACGCATATGGTTCAATCCATAATTACGGCAAACACGAAAAACCCTCTCCCACGACTCCACATCCATCGGAGCATAGCCTGTATAGGGAAAATCACAGTTTTCAACCGTGCCGCGCAGCATCGTCTTATTCCCATTCACATAAAACCATTTACCCTGAATCTTAAATTCACGCATTCCGAACTGTACCTCACGTTCTCCTTTATCCTTCTCTACGACATACGATACTTTTAAACGATACAATGCCGGATCAAACTCATCCCACGTCTGCATTTTTTCTCCCATCGGCAAAAGGATTTCCGCTTCACAAACACCATCAATCAGATTGAGTGCGGCCGTTACCGGCGTTACGGTATGACTTTCGGACGAGTTAAAACTTTTTGCAGATAAAGTAATTGTTCCTTTCCCACTTTGATACTTATTACTTTTTATATGCACACGGACTTTTGCCGATTTGCCGGCAAGGTCGGGATATACCTGCACATCATTAATATGAGTGTCTGATGTAGTATATAACTCCATACACCCCACGATTCCGTTCCAGTTACCCTGTGTCTGGTCTGTTATACTATGAGAATCGGGACCTACGTTTATCTCCTTTATGCGATTATCCACGCGAACCGTAATGCGGCACTTACCCGGTGATTTCCCGGCATTATCATATACATAAGATGTTATATCGTATTCATGCGGCACACAAAGGCTATTTTGCATACCGGCTTTTTGTCCGTTTATCCAAACCGTTGTTTCTATATGCGGCCTCTCGAGAAAAAGCACGATCCGTTGTCCTTTCCAGGCGGATGGTACGGAGATCTCTTTCTGATACCACGCTACTCCTACATAATGTTTATCCGGAGTAAGAAAAAACGGCAGTTTGACTTTTCCGTCCACACGGTATTTTTCCATAGCCGGATTAAAAAAATAAGAACTGTCGTACAGACTACCGGTCCATTGCGTATGTATCGTAACATCGTCACCTTTCAGTTTTTCCGGCATCGAACCGGGAAGGTGAATAAAATCATTCAATGCATGGTTAAACCACTCCTGTTGTTCACCTTCATCATTTCGATCGATCTGAAACTGCCACTTTCCGGATATATCCAAAATATCGGAACCACGATTATTTTCACCGGACATGACGGATGCAGAGATAATTCCTGCAAACATGCAAATAAACAAACGGAGATTGAGATTGTTAATGTTTTTCATTTCAATATGGTTTATCCTAAATACAAAAAAATACAATGAATAATTTCAAGATATAAAAATAATCGTTGTACAGCTTTTAAAAAATGGACAAATGTACAGAATAATAGAAAATCGTATCAAATATATTTCATAATAATAATGGAAAATAATACAAAACAGTGAAAATAATCCTACCTTTATGCCTTTATGGTAATAAGTAGTCGTATAATCACATTATCCGGCAAGCATATCCGATTTTTTTATGTAGTTAAAAATTGCCACCCTTAAATACCCCGTCCTGTTAATGAAGGGCAGCGCTAATTCGACGGTCGTGTTTGACTGCCCGACCGAATTATTTATTCAAAGTCAGCAAACATCGCAGGAATGGATGCGATCCATTGGTTTTCTGGAAGATGGTATTATCAGGTTTACCACCCAACAATTTGCAGTTATAGGACGAACGCCCGGCAGTGCAGAAGTCTTATATGAAGCGGGAAACAACGGATTCATGACAGTCGAAGCGCAAGTAAAAGGCGGATCAGACGGATTCACCCGATCACTTTCTTTACATACGGAAGACGGTTCTCCCGTCAATGGCGGAGTCATAAACGAAGAGAGTGTAAATCTAAAAACACAACCCGTTTTTATCTGGCAAACGACCGCGAACAATTAGGAATAAATTCCGGTGATTATACAATCCGGAATGATGCATTTACCGAGCCTGAGACAGGTCGTCCTTCGATCGGAAATTTATCTGCCGATGAAGATCCCTTGTTTCAGAACGCCTCTGCCGGTGATTTCAGGCTGAAAGCAGAAAGCCCTTTGATTGATGCCGGAAATAATCAGTCTTATTCAGACATTATCAACTTATACTTATCGGATAGTCAAAAAAACAGTGTTAACTCACTAATTATCGGGGGAATCATTGATATAGGCGCCTATGAATACGACCCATCGATTACTTCCAATGAATCTCAGTAAATAAAATCAATAGTACAAATATAAAATTCCATGTATTTGTACAATTTTTCATTTCCTCATAGACTTTATTTATGTTTTTTTGTAACTCTGATTGTTTTTATTTATCGTATTATTTTTAATCATAAATTTATCATCTATGAAATTCAAAAGATTACCGACAATTATGGCCATTTGTATTTTTACAATATTGGCTGCACAGGCGCAAACTCCGCAACAAAGAGGGCAAAGAGCAGAACAGAGACCGACCGAAAACCCTTTACTTACATCTATTAAAACCGACCTCAACCGGGTATTCGATTTTCTCAATGCCAATACCCCACCTTGGTTAATCGACCGCGAAACGCAAGCGCCTGTTACCGATTACAAAAAAATCAATGCGGGCACAGTGCTCGAACAAGGACGTTTTGGACTGCTTACCTACGAATGGGGCGTAACGTATTCGTCGATGCTTCGTGCTGCAGATATTTTAGAAGACAAACGTTATACCGACTATGTTTACGAGCGATTCAATTTCATTGGGGATATTTATCCCTATTTTGTAAAAGTAAACAATGAAACGGGTAAAAGCGCTTTACGGGGTCTGATAGCTCCGATATGGCTGGACGACTGCGGCTCGATGCAGGCTGCCTTTGTCAAGGGAATATTGGCCAATCCGGCGCTGGCTTCGAAGCTCCGCCCGATAATAGATTGTACGTTCGATTTTACAATGAACAAAGAGCATCGTCTTCCCGACAGAACCCTCGCGCGGTTACGCCCGACGGTCAATTCACTATGGGTAGACGATATGTATATGGGTATTCCTCCTATCGCTTACATGGGAAAACTCGTTGAAAAAGAAGATTCCGTACTGGCAAAAAAATATTATAACGAAGCAGCGCTCCAGATTGAATTATTCAAAAAATATCTCTGGGTTCCCGAAATGAAACTTTTCAAACATAGCTGGGTTGAATCGATGACCTATCATCCTTCATTATTCTGGGGCAGGGCAAACGGATGGGCGTTGTTGTGCATGAGTGATGTGCTCGATATACTCCCACCCGACCATATCAAGCGTCCTGAGATTATGGCATTACTTCTTGAGCAGATTCACGGTTTTATGGCGCTACAGGGCGGTGACGGATTCTTCCATCAGCTTCTCGATCGCAACGATTCCTACACCGAAACAAGCGCAACAGCCATATTCGCATATGTCATTGCACATGCCGTTAATGAAGGATGGGTAGATATACAGGCATACGGTCCTTCGGCAGTAGCCGCCTGGAAGGCAGTATCTACGAGAATTAATGAGTTAGGTGAAGTAGAAGGTACATGCGTAGGTACGGGAGTGGCTTATGAACCCGGATTTTACTACCGGCGGCCAACCAATGTCAACGCAGCGCATGGATATGGTCCCGTTATTCTTGCCGGCAGTGAAGTACTGAAGATGATGCGTACCGCCCCAAGATTCTATTAGTTTGTTAAAAAAAATACAACTATTGACTCCTGCAAGCAAGATCAATAGTTGTATCACTTTTAAAAATAACCTTAAATCTTTTACACCATAAAAAAACTATTTCAATTTATAAACTTCCGTACCGGCAAGAAGAAAACAACCTAATCCGTAATCTTCAAAATCAGGCTCTTTATCATAAGTAACCGGCTGACTATCTTTCGGCTCTTTTCCGGTGCCCTGTACATAGCCCAGAAAACCATTCGGATGCACAGCTTCTTTACACATGACATCCCATGCCTTCAATAAAACAGGTAAATAGGTTTTACCATCTAGGATTCCATTATTGATCCCCCAAGCCATTCCATAAACAAAAAGCGCTGTTCCTGTGGTTTCTTTTCCTCCGTAATTATTCAGATCATGCAAGCTTGCATTCCAGAAACCATCCTCGCGCTGACATTTTATCAACGCTTTACTCATGGCCAGAAAATCAGCAATATAGTCTGCACGATGAGTTTCGTTCTGCGGAATATCTTCCAGTATACGTACCAGAGCCGCATACACCCATCCGTTACCGCGTGACCAGTAACAATCTTCTCCGTTCGGTTCTTTATAGGGAGGAACAAAGTCCTTATCACGCCACCAGAGTCCGTCTTTCGGATTATACAAACCGTTCCCGCCTTCTATATTACGGGAATGATGGTACATCACCCACATCTTATTAAAATACCGCTGATCACCGGTCAGTTTACCCATCTTTGAAAACACAGGCATACTCATCTGAATGGCATCAATCCATGTCCAATCATCATTCTGCGGTGTATTTAAAAACATGTTCGTATTGATAATAACATTTTTCAACACCTTCGGATCCGGACATAAATTATAAAGGTCTATATAAATCTGACTGCAACATTGATTATCCGCGTTACGGTTTGTATTGCCCCTGCGGAAACCCCATTCATGAAATTCCCCCCAGTTATAGGCATAATCATAATATTCGGGTAGCGGATGTATGGTATGTAATGCCATCAGTCCTTCATAATAAACCGCACGTGTCCATATGTTACTGGGGCGCATTACTCCGCCACGATAGGATGGCCAGGTATAATCCGCATATTTTTTCATGAAATAATCATTGGTAAGCATAAGCGTTTTTAAGACTTCTCTTCTATCAGGAAGTTGCTGCGCATTGAGCGAAATAGAACTTAATCCAAAAGAGAAAATCAAAAACAGGGATAGATAAATTTTCTTCATGGTGTTTTTTTAAATTAAAAATTTAACATAATTGAAAGGTCAAAAGTATAAATTATAATATTCACACCAATGGAAAATCGTACAAATAACTCGAATATAATACATCCAAAACGACATCAATCCGAATCAAATGAATACAGGGATAAATTTCTATGCATTTGTACGATTTTTTTTATCTGAATATTTCTTTATGTTTTTTTGCATTACAATTTCAATGTACATATTTATAAGATATAATTTTTTATAAGCAATTTTAATTAATATTTATGGAAAACGGTCAAAAAAAAAGAAAGACAATCAGTTGGTAGATTATTATCCAGACTGATGTTTACTACTTTGTTTTCATTAGCAACGATCATTGCTTTTGCTCAAAGTAAAACAGTAACAGGCATCGTTATCGACGAGATGGGTGAACCCGTAACAGGCGCGAATGTCATTGTTGTCGGAACAACAAACGGTATCATTACCGACATGGATGGTAATTTCAGTTTATCAAATGTGGCGGAAAATGCCAGAATCAAAGTAAGTTACATCGGATACCTTCCACAGGAAGTATCTGTTGCCGGAAAAACACACCTGCAAATTCAATTAGTAGGACGGTACGCGTACGGCTGACGGCGGTAACGCTTACCGCGATGTGATCATGGCTCGTACAGGCGAAACCTATCTGATAAAGGCAGAAGCACAAGTGCGTAAAAACGATTTTACAGGCGCTATTACAACGGTTAACCGCCTGCGTCAGCGCGCTGAATGGAAAAACGGTGAAGACCGTGAACTCTATGTGGATGGTGCCATTGGTTTTATGAACAATGCTATTTATACTAACAACTCTACGTACACAAGATCCGCTACCACACATGCGGGTAAAGATTGGATGAATTACTCACATCCGGGCTTCGATAACGGTACTCTGAAAGATGCTGCCGGTAATGTGTACATGTCCAGAAACTCGTATTACCTGTCAACAGGTATCGAACGGACCACCAATGCTTCTTCATTACAGATAACAAGTTCCTCTGCACTACCAGAAGAAGATGAGGCTATTCTGTCCGCTCTCGGAGTTTCCAGTGAATATGACCGCATGCTAAACTTTATTTTCAACGAACGCACCCGCGAATTGAATGGTGAATGGAATCGTTGGGAGGAATTGAGCAGAACAAAATTGCTGGTGAAACGCACAAAATTATTCAAGACCGAAGCAGCACCAAATATACAAGATCGTCATAACCTTCGTCCCATACCGCAGTCTTTCCTTGACGGTTTGCTGAACGATGATGGTTCTGAGCTTACCGACGAACAAAAAGCAGCTATGCAAAATCCGGGTTATTAATGATAAAAATACAAACAGGCAGTAATGCTGTAAATATTGCTGTCTGTTTTGTATAATTTACGATTCAAAAAGACTGCCTCAAAAATTTTGAGGCAGTCTTTTTTTTTGCTAGAGACTTAGAATTCTGCCTCTTTGTCTATTTATTCTATTTTTAGTTACATGAATGTTTTCTATTGATAAAGTTGACCTTATTTCATTCTTTCAGTTCAAGACGTATATAATCGTACATCACACCATTGTTTACAGGCCCTTCCGGCACAGTAATGGTTAGCGTATTTGTTCCTGCCCGCATCATTGCAGCATCAAATTCGAAGTCGCGCTCGTACCAGATGCCCTGTGAACCGTGCCGTGTGATGACACCGTCGCCCGGCAATTCGTTCAGTTGTCCGGCAGGCTTTCCATTGACGGCAATGTCTATATTTTTTGTGCCCGTACCACAGATTGCAAACCGAAGAATAGCTTTCCCTGACGGGGCCGAAGACAAATCAAACGCCACAGTACGAGGCGCAGCCTTTCCGACAGTACGTACACCATAAAAAGGTTCAGCCTTGGCTTCCGGATCCGTGTTATGCGGAACATGCTGGAAGAACCAGTCTTTTCCGGCATCGCTTTTGCCGATGGTAAAAGTTATATCATCAGGAAACAGCGTAGCGTATTTCAAAGAAACTTCCGGGTCACGGCGCGCTTCAGCCATAAAAAATTCCGAGGCATTGCGATTGGGAATACCCACTTCCCATAATTGTTTACCCTTGCGGACAGGCGTCCATGTAAGCGTTCCCAGATCTAACGGTTTTCCCGCCTGAACCACTATATCCGTTTGTTGAAATTCACCCAGAACGCCATCGGAAAAAGCATACAACGTATATTTACCCGGGCGGACTTTGTTGATTTCAAATGTTCCGTCAGTATTGCCTCTTGTCCAGAACTGATAGGATTTGGCGTCTCTTTGCCAACCCGTCAGTACCTGAGGCGTTCCTTCGGGACGCGGCGATATGTATTCGCCTGCTGTAAGCCCTATGTTCAGATTATTGAACCGGGTAAACGCTTCTACATCGTTCAACACGATTTGTCCTTTCACAGAACCTCTTTTCTGAGCTTTCGGATAGTCCGCTCCATTTACCCACTCATAAGGCCATTTGTCAGCTTCTGCTTTAGCGCGTCTTTTTGCGTCGTCATAAATAGCCTGATGTCCGTCACCCGAATTGGCATAGATAAATACAGGCCCAATGATCTTATTCCACTCTTCTCCCGCAGCGATGTTAACTTCCGCACCGCCATAATGACTGCTGCGCCAATAGTTCAGCACACAGGGCGCTGCTTCACGATTCGTATCGCGATGTCCGAGAAACTCTATTTTGGTAGGTCCTCCGCCCATATATTCCATAGAAGGATTAATGAAAAACATGCCTACGTTTTTTGTGGTGCTCGACCATCCGAAAGCCGGATTTTCCGATTGATTGGCAGTATAGACATACTTATCTCCCGCATTATATTCTTTCGGATAATGAAGATCCACATCCTTATCTACACTTATCCAATCAAAGAAAGGTGCGAGCTTCATGATATGGCGCGCTTCACCAAACATACCCAAACCGTAATCCGACGGGTGTGTGAAAATACAATAGGTATAAACACCCGGCGCATTTTGTTCCAGCATGTAGCGGATTTCAATATCCACTTCCAGATTACCTACTGCCGGATCCTGTCCCGGGCCGGTACCCATCCTGCGTCCTTTGGAAATAGCCTTAACCGATACTTCTGCCATTTTACCGCCGTTTTTTGACGGATTGATTGTTATTGAAGGCCTGGCAGGTGCAGATCCTTTGACACCTACCGTATTGTGCGACCAATAACCGTGAGCGGCTCCAGTAAAAGAAGGATCGTTCCAGTTGGGATTATCGGCAGGCTCGCTCCCTTTGGTTTCAGGAACAAAATCAGGTGCAAGCGTAGTAGCAAACATTTCTTCGCCATTGTAGAGGAACGATATGAGATCGCCCGTCACCTTCGAAACGCGCACCTTCACAATTCCGTTGTCCATCATATATGACTCCACATCTTCCGTCAATGTTACTTTTGGTTCGGAAGAGCATGAAAGCAGGGTTATTCCTGAAAGCAGGAAAAAAGCAAAAAATTTCGACAAGTTACACATTGTATTATTTATTTAAAATATTATTTATTGTTCTGCGTTTTTAAAAATTTTCTTTCACCCAGTCTATAATCCGGTCCTGGGTGGCGTTCGTCAGGCGGGCGTAATCGTCGGGCTCCTGCAACACGAGTTTATTGCCCGCTTTGTCAAAAATATAAATTTTCTGAGCGCGTTTTACAGCAGCCTGCACATCAGGAATACTGGCATCACGATCACGTTTCGGCTGTACGATCAGAACGGGACGGGGCGATATCAATGCCATCAGTTCGTCGTAATCGTAAGGTAATTGCATTTCGTTGCCGGCAAACAACCCGAGTCTCGGCGTCAAACCGTAAAGATGGCTATAACGTGTCATTCCGCTGGTTCCTTTTTCAGGTGTATCGGTACGCATAGGTGTAAATCCCGCAATGGATACGACGCCTCCGATGCGATCATCTAATGCGGCGGCATATAATCCCAATGTGCCGCCCATTGTATAACCGTACACGAAAATTTTCGACGGGTCGGCAATGGAATCGTTTTGCAAAACGTCCACAGCGCTTCTCAGGTCGTCGACCATTTTGCCCAGCCGCGAATAATGCGGATAACGGTCATAAAAATGTTCGGCTTCATCCCAACGGGTTCCGAATCCCGACTGGTCATAGGCTAACACGGCATATCCCGCTTTTGCCAAAGCCAGCACGGGATGAAGGTCGCTCCGGTATACCCACATATAGCCCAGCGGATAATGAAAACCATGCAGCCAGATGACAACCGGTAATTTCATTCCTTCGGGAGTATTGACAGGATAATACAAATCGCCCGTTACTCCACCGGAGCGTGTGCCCGCACTGCCGAAACGTATACGCCGGGATGTTACCAGCTCTTTTTCAGGAGAGGTCCAGCTATAAGATGTTCCTCCATTGGAAATAACCCATGCAGGTACATCGGGTGCTAGTTGTCCCGGATTTCCGATATTTCCTTTGCCGATTTCCGATGCGCCCGGCGAAGGCCTTACTGCCGACATTCTGCTACGCATAAACGGAACATCACCCAGAACCGGCGCCAATATCAGCGGACTGTCGCCCAGCATCCACTGGACAGATTTCAGTAAATCCGGTTTCTTCTTTGCCCACTCGGCCTGTGATGCAGCCAGCGGGGTAGCTATATTCTGTTCAGGATATTGGGTAAGATCAATCGTTTCGACTGAATATGAACGCCATACATCGAAATTCCATGGAAAAACAAACCGGTTTACCCATTTTTTTTCGGAACAGCCGAACTGCCCGTCAAGCCAGTCGATACTCGCTTCTTCATCATTGCTTCCGTGAAAACCCGATATGGACAACATTCCTATTTTGTCAGACTGCCTTAATCTTTCATATACCTTTTGCACCGACTTGTATGCCTGCTCCATCGCCCATCCGTTAGCCACCTGATCGGTATATCCCCATTCGAGTAATATCGAGCGGGGAGCTACCAGGGCAAGAAGTAAATTAGCATCTACAGGCAGGTAGTCTTCTTTTCCTGAAAAATAACGTAAACGTGAAATAAACCATCCGGGAAACATGCGTGTGGTACTTTCAATACCTTCACCGCCCCCCCGTTCTCCGGCAAATCTCCATGGCACAGCTCCGCCGACGCCTGTACTTCCCGCAAGCACAGCTGCTATGCGTTCTTCTAAAGCGGCGGCTATCAGCACCATTTTTCCGTCACGCGAATATCCGTTGATAGCAATACGCGCCATATCCACCTGAGGCAACGTAGCAAGATAATCAACCACGATTTGCGCCAACCATGCACGGCGGGGCAACGTGGCAAAATCATAATCAGGATACAGGTCTTTTAATGGCGCACCATCATCCATGCTATCATTACCGGCATATCCTACATGGATATAGCCACGCTTCAACACGAGTTGTCCCCATCCTGAAAGGCTGGGGCTTATCACCACCGGAAATTTCCGGTTTCCCATTCCGTCGGGAATCACTACGCGAACGCGGACACTTCCTTTACCCTGCGGACCAAATTCCAAACGGACATTGCGCAGGGTATAGCCTTCGCCTTTGATTTCATCCAACAAAACAATTTTGTCAATCGCCGGTTTAGACGGAAATGTACCTGTAACATACTTTTCGAACAACTGCTTGATTTCATTCCGGCGCGCATTCCATTCGGCATCACCGTATCCAACGGGACGGCCATCGGCAAAACGCAACGGGTCAGGCAAGAGATTCGATTTGGATAATTGATCAAAATCAGGAGGTAGTTCTCCCGTTTTACCCTGCCATTCCGTCCATTCGGTTACAGCCGGCAAATTGGTCTGCATCCATTTCAGATAATCCTGCCGTTCTTTTTCGGTCATCGACCAAGCCATTTTTATGCATAACAAACATAAAAAGGTCAATATCAATCTTTTCATTTCGTGATTGTTTTAATGGTTATTTTACTATTTTCACTTGTCCGGGAGCCTCTACCTTCGTATTCACTTTTCCGTTGGCAGATTTTGTATAACTGATCTTTATCGGACCACATGCGCCTGTCCGTTGTCCGCACGCAACAATATTTCGGCATCCTGCACGCGTTTTCCGTCGCTTCAGCTGATTGTTCCTGACAACAAAACAATCAAAAGACAGCATATGTTCCTATATTTCATTACCGACTGATATAAAAATTACAACTATTAATTTCATAAAACGAAATTAATAGTTGTAACCTATTTTGAAAATAGACAAATGTACAGAATGATAGAAAATCGTATCATGCCATCAAAGTCCGTCTTTCGAATTATACAAACCTCTGCCGGCATAGCCATCTGAATAGCGTCAATCCATGCTCAATCGCCATTCTGAGGGGGTATTCAGAAACATATTCATATTAATACGGACATTTTTCAGGAGAACCGGGTCCGGACACATATTATATAAATCAATATAAATATGGCAGTAACATTGGTTGTCCGCATTACGATGCGTATTTCCCCGGTGGAATGAACAAATCAGAAGCAACGACAAATAAATTTTCTTTATAGCATTTTTTTTGATATTATAAATTTAACATTTAAAAGGTCAAAAATATAAATTATCACCTATTCATAGCAATAGAAAATCGTACAAAAAACCGAATATAATACACCAAACAAACACCTTTCCGCTTCAGAGGAATTTGAAAATAAATTTCTATGCATTTGTACAATTTTCCATTCCCTCTATTGCTTAATTTATGTTTCTTTGCATTCATTTATATAAATTTTTAAATTAATACCTATGGAAAACAGTTTGAGAAAAGAAAGACGGCCAGTACTTGCCTTTATGTCAAGACTGATGTTTACCGCCTTGCTTCTGTTAACTACAACAGTTGCTTTTGCACAAGGCAAAACAGTAACCGGAGTTGTTCTTGATGAAACAGGCGAGCCTATAACGGGCGCAAATGTGGTAGTCGTGGGAACCACCAGTGGCATTATCACCGATATCGATGGTAATTTTAAATTATCGAACGTGGCTGACAATGCGACAATAAAGGTCAGCTATATCGGATACCTCACCCAGGAAGTGTCAGCAGCTGGAAAAACACATTTGCAGGTCCAATTGGCGGAAGACACACAAACGCTTGATGAAGTAGTCGTCATCGGTTATGGTACTGTGCGAAAAAGCGACGTAACGGGAGCCGTAACATCGGTAAACGAAAAAACCATCAAAGAAAAACCGGTGCAGAATGCCGTACAGGCATTACAAGGAAAAGCGGCAGGTGTGGATATCACATCCAACATGCGACCCGGTGAGATCGGTGATATCCGTATCCGCGGTAACCGTTCCATTGAAGCATCCAATGACCCGTTATACGTAATCGACGGGATTCCGATGATTTCAGGTTCCATCAGCGATATCAATCCCAATGACATTGCTTCTATTGAAATCCTGAAAGATGCGTCGGCAACGGCTATTTACGGTTCACGTGGTGCAAACGGTGTGATATTGGTATCTCTGAAGAATGGCACTAAAGGACGTGTGAGCATTAATTACGATGCGTCTTTCACATTTACCAATATTCATCCGCTCACTGAATATATGAATTCGGGCGAATTGCTGGATTGGCGACGCCAAAGTTACCTGAATGGCGAAACTTATTCCGGAGCGTATGGCACGGCGCCCGATCCGGCACGTGATTATACGCTTTTTATGGGTAGCCTGGAATATATGAAGCGCATATTGGGTACAGCCTATCAACTTACCGACAATGACCCTTCCAAGCCGGTGTTGCGTCCGGCAACTGCCGAAGAAAAAGCCAGGGGGTATGCGGATCAGGTACCGGTTTACAATGCTTCCCAATTATACGACCAGAATTGGACGGATGAAGTATTACGCACCGGAGTAACCCAGAACCATCAGGTTTCACTCTCAGCCGGAAGCGATAATTCTAATATATACATGTCTATAGGGTATCTTAATCAGAAATCACCGATGGTCGATCAGGATTACGATCGTTATACGGTGAATATCAGGGGAGAGATAACTCCCAAGAAATGGCTGAAAGTAGGAATAAGCACGAATGCTTCATACTCATTGCAGAATCTGGGTATGCAGAATGGAACAAGTAACTCAGGCGCAAACGACTCCTATGGCCAGGCTGTAAGCCTGATGCCATATGCTCCGGCATACGATGAAGAAGGTAAGTTATTTAAGCCGCAGGCGTCAGACGTATTATCTTATCACAATGTTGTAAACAATATTCAACAGGCAAATTATGAAAACCGGCAATATTCCGTAATGGCTAATACATTTGGAGAAGTTACATTTATGCCATGGCTGAAATACCGGGTTAACTTCGGATCACAGTACCGTAACCGGAGAACCGGTTATTACTACGGCCCGAACTTTTCCAATCCGTTTGGTAGTAACCCGGCCGCCTCCGTACCGGGTACCGGTTATTACAATCAACCGTCGTATTTTTCATGGGTAGTGGAAAACCTGTTGTATGCTGATAAAACAATCGGAAACCATAATTTTGGCGCTACTATATTGCAATCCGCACAACAAAGACATGATGAGAGCATCAATATACGAAATCAGGAATTGTCATTTCCGTCGGCTTTATGGTATAGCCTGAATCAAAGTTCAAGATCCGCTCCTTACGGTTTCGGAACAGATATGACCGAAAGCCAGTTACTCTCCTATATGATCCGTCTTAATTATTCTTTTAAAAGCAGATACCTGTTGACTATAACCGGACGTTGGGACGGCGCGTCGGTGCTGGCGCCCGGCCATAAATGGGACTTCTTCCCATCAACAGCCATCGCATGGAAAATGGAAGAAGAAGATTTTCTTAAAGACATACGAGCCATCAGCCAGTTAAAAATTCGTGTTGGTTATGGAGTAACCGGCAACTCGGCAGTATCAGCCTATTCCACTTCGGGAAGCGTTCGCAAGGATAGTTATTACTTTGATAAAACATTAGCGCTGGGTTATAAAGCCAACGTAATGCCCAATCCGAATCTGGGATGGGAAAAAACAGCGCAATGGAATGTCGGTTTGGATTTTGGTATCCTCAAAAACAGAATATCCGGAACGATTGAAGTCTATAAAGCAAAAACCAGCGACCTGTTGCTTAACCGGTCGCTTCCTCCGGTTTCAGGATATGTACAGGTGCGGGATAACATCGGTAAAACCGAAAATAATGGGATAGAAATCACCGTTTCGGCCGTGAATATGCAACAAAAAAACTTTAGCTGGACAACCGATTTAAACTGGTCTATGAACAAAGAAAAGATCGTTGACGTAGGATTAATGGGCCAGGACGATTTAACCAACGGATGGTTCATCGGTCATCCGATACGCGTATGGTATGATTATGAATTTGACCGTTTGTGGCAGGATACACCCGAAGACAAAAGATTGCTGGATATCTATAAGACAATATCCAACTATACTTCCCAACCCGGACAAGCAAAGTTTAAAGACCAGCCATTCATTCAGGACAATAGCAAAAAGGGAGCAGACGGTTACAAGACTATTACAGTAAACGGTGAAGAAATCACTTATCTGGACAACGGATTCGGTACGGCTTCTACCAGCACCAACACGGACAGAAGAATATTGGGTTCAAGCCGTCCGGATTGGGTTGCAGGTATGACCAATACATTCACTTACAAAAACTGGACGCTTAACTTCTTTGTATATGCCCGCGTAGGCAATATGTATTACGGCGCTCTGCAAACTTACGAAAGAAGGGTTGAAAATTCGGTATGGAGCCCCGAAAACCCCAACGGAAGATTTTATCAACCGACTACAAAAACAGGGCTTACCGACCACAATTACCTGCAAAACTATTGCAATGGCAGTATGGTAACGGTACGTAACATCGCCTTGTCTTATACGCTCCCGGAAAAATGGACCAAAAAACTGGATTTATCCAGAAATGTACAGGTTTACGGACAAGTACTCAATCCATTCCTTTGGGGAGGCGATGCTGTGAAATTGGGAATTAACCCCGACGATGTGAACGACTGGCGGTCATCAAACATCGGTAGCGGTTCTGCTGCTGGAGGAGGTTCCAGTAACAATACTATTCTGATGCGCAGCTGGGTACTCGGAGTAAGGATTGGTTTCTGATTATTCATTTTTTAACTAAAATATAAAGTTATATGAAAAAGTATATCATAATATTGAGCATGGCCTGCACCTTTGCAAGTTCCTGCAAAGATTTCCTGGAGGAAGAAATGGTTGCTTCCATCACGCAGGATTATTTTGATACCGAACAGGGGTTGGAACAACTCATTGTTAATACATACAGTGCATTGCGGTTTAAATACGGATGGGTGGAAGGCGCCGTTAACTTTGAAATAGGCTCCGACATTACTTCTAGTGGTAATTGGAACAGCAGTTCGTTCCACAACGATGCGTGGAGAGCGGCAGGTTCAGGCGATCACCATATGGGAAAACAGGTAGACAATTTGTTGGGATATTACAGCGGTAGCCAGACGCTTGGCGCATATCCGGGTATCAACAACTGTAACCGGGCGATTGAGTCTATTGCCGAAGGAAAAGCGCTCGGACAATTCGCTGACGATACGAAATACGCCTCAATGCGTATGGCCGAAGCGAAATTCAACCGTGCCTGGTGGTACTACATGCTTGTCACCCAGCTGGGCGATGTATACATGACATTAAAGAGTAACAACACGGTTCCGGAAAATTACAATTTCCAAAAAGCCAGTTCTAAAGATCTGTATGCACAAATGATTGAAGATGTACGTTACGGATGGGACAATCTTCCAGAAACTACAAATCAGAAAGGACGCCATACCAAATATGTAGCAGCGCATTTTCTTGCAAAACTTTATTTGCAGCGGGCACAAGCTGCACAGTTCGAAAACAGTTCTGCCGAACATCTGAAAATGCTGTTCAAGGGAAATGTAAGTACTGATGCGGATTCGGCTATTTACTTTGCTACACAGGTTATTGAATCGGGATATTATCGGCTGGAACCAAACTACTGGTCTCTTTTCGATGTGAAAATGAACGACTATTCAAACGAAAACAGTGCGGAAATTATCATGGCAGCCGGATTCGGAGCTAATAATGGCGACAACGGACGTTATGGAATGCGCTCACAGGGTTACTTCACGGCAACTTATGTAAATACGGCATACGGGCTTTTCCGTTCATGGACATACGGTTCCAACAATACCGGATTCAAGCCGACAGATTTTGCATATGATGTGTTTACGAATAAACTGGCGGACTCCCGTTTCGAAAAAAGTTTCCGGGTAGAATACGAGACCGTTTATACGGCAGGAGATGCTAAAGGAACTCCGGAATTACCATTTTTCGCATATGACGATCCTGAAAATCAGACCGTAGTATGGAAACAGTCTGCAGTGGATTATTTTAACAATCATGTGAAAGACTTGTATAACAGGCCTTCATGGGGAGGACGTACAGCCGTCGTAAACCAACACCGTTCCGGAACCGGAGATATTGGATTGTGTTTCATCGAAAATACCAAAGCCACAGCTATCACACTGAAAAAAGCGGAAGGACAACCTTATTCCGGTTTATGGCCACGTTGGGTATATGATGAAGACAATGATGCATATTATTACAGACGGTCTCCGCTCAGTGTAAGTAATACCTCAGGAGGAGGATTCGGAACGCCTGCAAGCGGAACCAACACAGGCTTAGAATTCGGAGGTAATACGCTTCCAGGTTCTAAAAAGCACATAGACCCGAACAGATCTGGTATGAATCAGGAGTATGGTAC
>JAITVS010000218.1 GCA_031285685.1 Tannerella sp. | reverse complement strand
CAATGATCACAATAATACAGAAAAGGAACATCCAGCCGCAGAAGAATAGCCAATTGACATCATAAAACAGGTATTTAAACAGGCTATCGCCTGAAGCAGCTGCAGAGCTGTAATAAACCTTGGCTCCCAAGCGGGTTAAACCTATGGCCATACCGGCAATCAGCCCCCACATACCACCTTTGGCACTTGTCCGTTTCCAGGTTATACCCAGTAGGAATGCTGCTGCGATTCCGGGAGCGAGCACGGATTGAACATCCTGCAGATAGGCATATAGTACGTCACCAACACTACGCATGATCGGGATCCATAATATACCCAGGATAACGATAACAACAGTTGCCATCTGTCCAATGATTACCAGTTTCTTTTCCGATGTGGAAGGTTTGAAACGTTTATAGAAGTCTATTGTAAATAACATAGCAGACGAATTGAATAAGGATGCCAGGGAGCTCATCAATGCTGCCAGAATACCGCATACAACTAATCCTTTCACACCGGCAGGGAGTAATTTTGCGACCAGAGTCGGGAATGCAGCATCTGCATTCGGAGCTCCGTTTCCTAAAAGAGGTAGAAAACTACCTGTTTTCTGATGGAGTGCAAATGCGATCATTCCGGGAATAAGGAATAAAAATACGGGCAATAATTTCAGATAAGCTCCGAAAATAGTACCGCGACGAGCCTCTTTCTGATTTTTACCGGAAAGTACACGCTGAACAATAAACTGATCGGTGCACCAATACCAGAATCCAATGATGGCGGAACCGATCAACGCTCCTAACCACGGGAAATTCGGATCCTTGTTGTCACGAATCAGATTCGTCATCGTATTACCATATTCATTGACTGTGGTTGCACCGGCAATGCGCATCATTTCATCCCAACCTCCGAGTTCTTTAAATCCCAGAACCAGAATGATCAGTGAGCCTAACAGAAGTATAGGAGTCTGAAGAACAGATGTATAAAGGACGGATTTCATACCGCCGATGATTGTATAAAGTGCAGTAATTAATACCAGGCCGATAGCAGCGATCCAGAAGAAATCAATCCCCCATAGTTCATTGATCCCGAATACCTGTTGGAAAACCAAGCCGCCGGCATAAACCGTTACGGCAACTTTCGTTAATACATAACTGATTAGGGAAATGACTGACAATATAGTTCTGGACTGGGGATTGTATCGACGTTCCAGAAATTCCGGCATGGTATAGACCATGCTTCGTGAATAGAACGGAACAAATACCCAACCGAGAATAAGTATCATCCATCCCTGAATTTCCCAATGCGCCATAGCCATACCGCTGGATGCTCCGGCTCCGGCTAATCCGATTAAGTGTTCCGAACCAATGTTTGATGCAAAAATAGACGCCCCGATAGCAATCCATGTCGCATCGCGTCCTCCGAGAAAATAATCAGCAGAGCTATTCTGCTTTTGTCTCATCACCCATACAATAATCCCGATTAATGCAAGGGAAAATACCCCGATTACAATCCAATCTAACGTTTCCACAGTACTTTTTTTTAATGATTAATATTGATTTTTTTCATTTGAGTGTAAAAATAACACTTAATTGAATTGAGTATATATATAATCCATATGTTGTATAACATAAAAAGCCGAGGTTTGCAATATTTGTGTTGTATAACATAATAATTACGGGTTTTGGTGTTATGTTTATTTGCCGTCGGGTAAAAAGAAACCGGATTGCCATGACAAAAAAGGCAACCCGGTTTCTTTTATAAGAAATATTTATTTTTTTATTTCTTCAGGCTAATTTACGTGCTCCGTCGCTTATGACAACGTCATAAACTTTCGGGTATTTACCGAACTTGTCCTTATATCCTTCTTTTGCTTTTTGGATAAAAGAGTCGTAAAGCTCATCTTTTACAAGATTGATCGTACATCCTCCGAAACCGCCTCCCATAACACGGGATCCGGTAACACCGCATTCTTTTGCTACATCATTCAGATAGTCTAATTCAACGCAGCTGACTTCGTAAAGCTTACTCATTCCGTAGTGAGTTTCATACATTTTTTGTCCTACGGTTTCGTAGTCATTTGCTTTAAGGGCTTCACAGACATCCAGAACACGCTGTATTTCTTCGATAACATACTCTGCGCGCATATAGTCTTCGGCGCTTACCTGATCTTTGACCGATTGAAGTTGTTCCATTGTGGCGTCGCGTAAAAATTCAACACCTATTGCTTTGGCAACAGCTTCACACGATTGACGACGTTTGTTATAGGCCGATGATGCCAGTTCATGTTTAACTAATGTATCAAGTAATACTAATTTGTATCCTTTCGGATCAAAAGGGAAGTATTCGTATTCCAATGAACGGCAGTCAAGGCGGATCAGGCTTCCTTTTTTACCGAAAATAGAAGCGAACTGGTCCATAATACCACACATTACACCGCAGTAATTGTGCTCCGTAGCCTGTCCTATTTTTGCCAGTTCAAATTTGTCTATGCCGAGATTGAACATGTCGTTTAACGCAAAGGCATAAGTGCTTTCAAGGGCGGCCGATGAAGACATCCCGGCTCCCAGGGGAACATCTCCTGCAAATGCCGTATTGAAACCTGCAATTTTGCCTCCCCGTTTAATTATTTCCCGGCATACGCCAAAAATATATCTGGCCCAGCTGGCACGCGGTGCGTCTTCTTCATTAAGACCGAACTCCACATAGTCCTTCAGGTCTATGGAGTATGCGCGAACCTTATCTGTTCCATTTGTTTTTAATTCGGCAATCATACCTTTATCTATTGCGCCGGGAAAAACGAAACCTCCGTTATAATCCGTATGCTCTCCAATCAGGTTAATACGTCCCGGAGATGCATATACAGATCCGGTACTTCCGTCAAAATGTTTGATAAAACGACTTCTTACGTGTTCTATATCCATAATTTAATGTTGTTTATAGGTTGATATTTAATTAATCTGCTAATCTACGGAGATGTCCTTGTTTACATTTTTACTTCCGATCAAAGCATAGTACAACATGTATGCCATACCGGCAATCGGAACAAGATAGGAGATCATATATGTCGACATGTCGGCTACCCAGTTCTGGATCAACGGAAGGATACCTCCGCCGACCACCATCATCATAAAGATACCGGAGCCTGCAGCCGTATATTTTCCTAATCCTTCGGTGGCAAGATTAAAGATTCCACCCCACATGATCGATGTGCACAAGCCGCAAAGGACAAGTAATAAGGCGCTTAAGGAAACTTGTTCCAGTGCAAATCCGGAACCGGTAAATACAGGCATGGAAGATTTGAGTGTTACGGGAGATACCATGGCGCCCACGATCAGGATAATTCCTAATGTGGAAGCAAATGTCAACATCGCTTTACTGGATACTTTCGCTCCGACCATACTGCCTAAGAACCGGCCGATAAGCATCATGAACCAGTATGTTCCCGTTACAAATCCGGCAACCGTCGCACCTACGTTTCCGGCATTGGCATCTTCCAGGAAGAAGTTAAGTGTTCCCGGTATACCTATCTCAACGCCTACATATACAAAAATAGCAATAGTACCTAAAACAAAATGGCGGAAAGCCCAGGGACTTCTTTCATAAACGATGTTATCTTTCTTTTTGTCTGCGTCGGGATCCGAGATCGGCACCATAGACAGGATGATAAATGCTACTGCGAATACGGCCATTGCAATGAATAATACCATGTTTACATCGGTGATTGCTGTGTCTTTGGTTACTCCGCCGATCAATGCGCCTACAAACATCGGTGTCAATGTGCCGGTTAACGAGTTACATGTACCTCCGATTTGGATCAGCTGGTTTCCTTTGTTTCCGCCTCCTCCGAGCAGGTTCAACATCGGGTTTACTACGGTGTTGAGCATACAAACGGAAAAACCGGCAATAAATGCGCCCAACAGGTAAACAAAGAAATTGGCGGGAAGACCGAACAACTGCGTCCCGACGCCCAGAATGCCCGACAGGTATTGTGTGAAAACACCCAGCAATCCGACGGCAATCGCAAGCAATGCAGTCTTTTTATAACCGATTTTGGTCAACAGTTTACCGGCCGGAATACCCATAAACAGATAGGCTAAGAAATTCATCATATTACCCATCATTCCCAAGAAGTTGGAGCCTTCGATGCCCGGTTGATTTTTCCAGATAACGCCGATCGGCGCTGCAAGATTCGTTACGAAAGAAATCATTGCAAAAAGAAACATCATCGTAATAATGGCAATTATGCTTCCATTTTGTTTTTTCTGTGCCATAGCTAAAGATTTTACTTGTTAATATTTTGTGTTTTTATTCTACGGAAAATTTATAGACAGTCTGACTCTCGAAAATTTCTCCGGGATGAAGTGTTGTTGACGGATACTCCGGTTTGTTCGGACTGTCGGGAAAGTGTTGTGTTTCAAGGCAAAGTGCGGCGCGCATAGGATATCTTTGTCCGTTTTTACCTTTAAGATTACCGGTCATCCAGTTTCCTGTATATAATTGTACACCCGGTTCTGTTGTGAATGTATCCATCACAATACCGGTTTTAGGCGATATGCAACGTGCACAGAAAGATAATTCGTTATCTTTCTTGTTCAGAATATAGGTGTGGTCATATCCTTTGCCGAATTTGAGTTGTTCGAAATCATTATTGATACGTTCACCGACTTCATGTGGAGTGCGGAAGTCCATTGGGGTACCTTCCACTTTTTCTTTTGGTCCGTATGGAATTGCAGTATCATCAGTCGGCAGATAGTAATCCGCATTAATAGTCAGCAGATGATCTCCGATAGAAGGATCACCGGCCCCCGAAAGATTAAAATACGAATGATTCGTCAGGTTTAATACGGTTGTTTTATCCGTAACGGCATGATAAGTAATTACGACTTCATTTTCATCCGTCAGACGATATGTGATGGTTGTCTCCAACTTGCCGGGGAAGCCCTCTTCTCCGTTCGCTGAAGTGTATTTTAGTTCGACTGTTTGTCCGTCAATTTGCTTCATATCCCATACAACGGCGTTAAATCCTTTTATTCCGCCGTGCAAACTGTTGGGGCCATTATTTATGGCCAGTTTATCGTATAAAACTCCCTCAAGAGTAAAACGGCCTTTTGCAATACGATTGCCGTAACGCCCGCATACTGCTCCGAAATAAGGTTCTTCCGAACTTAGATAATCTTTGATAGAATCGTGCCCGGTTACAACATCTGTCATTTTTCCACTCTTGTCGGGAATCATGACAGACACAATTTTTGCACCGTAATTCAATATGGTAAGTTCAGAGCCAGTTTTGTTTGTTAATGCACAAAGCGATGTTTCTTTTCTGTCTATTATTGTATGAAAGTTTGCAATAAATAGGCCGGAAAGTGTATGTTCGTTCTTCATAAAGATTTTATAAGTTTATAATTGAGTGTAAAATTACTGCTATTATTCAAATGAAGTAATAATAAAAAGATGTTCTTAAACATGTTTTAATATAGGTTCTCTGTAATTTTCTGACAATAAGAGATGATCGTATACAATTTTTTTCTAAGTTTGCAGTTCTTTTTGTGAGATTCATATTTCACTGTGTAGAGAACGAGGAATGTAGTGTGAAGAGACGATATTATTATATATGTATTTGGTGGTTTCTGATGCTGACCTTCTCCGGTAGGCAAGATTCTTATGCCCAGCTGGCAGAGAAACTATATGCTACGGATTGTCGGATAGATACCCTTTGTAAAGGTCAATTATCGGTTGAAGTGGATAATATATCTTTTTTTAAAGATAATGAATTCAATTCAACTGTTCAGAAAGGATATACATTGCCCGGATTTTGGTTACAACTGAAAGCCGGTTATTACCCGCTTTCCAATGTGAAGCTGGAAGCAGGTGTTCATTCTATGTGGTTCTGGGGGACTACACGATATCCGGCATTTGCATATAAGGATATTTCAAAATGGAATGGTCAGGATTATGCCCATAATGTTCATGTGTTGCCCTATTTTCGTGCTCATATCTCATTGTCGGATAATGTTTGTGTTATTCTGGGTGATATTTATGGCGGTTCGAATCATCGTTTGATAGAGCCGTTGTACAATCCGGAGCTTAATTTGACATCAGACCCGGAGACCGGTCTGCAATTATTATATGGAACAAAATGGCTTGATTTGGATTTATGGGTAGACTGGATGACTTATATATATAAATTAGATACACGTCAGGAGGCCTTTGTTACAGGAGGTTCTGCCCTTTTTAAAGTAAATTCTCCGGAGTCCCGTTATCATGTGTACATTCCTGTACAGGGCCTTACGCAGCACAGGGGTGGAGAGATTGATGTAACGGATGAAGATATACAGACTATTATGAACGGGGCTTTGGGTGTGGGTTTGAAGTGGAACCTGAATGGTTGTGTATTGAAATATATAAATACCGAAATTGATATGGCCGGGTATATCTTTCCGAAAGGACGAACTTTTCAGCTGGAACGTGGAAGGGGGTATTACGCAAAGGCAGCCGTGCAGCTGAGTGATTTTAATATCAGTACTTCATACTGGTCCTGTAATGATTTTGTGCCTATTTTCGGAAGTCCCTTTTATGGCTCTGTATCAACGAAAGAAGCCGGAATGATGTACGAAAACCCCAAAATGCTTTATCTGGGTGCGGATTATGTCCGGACTTTAGGAAAAGGTTTTACTTTTGGCATTCAAGCGGAGATGTATCATTATTTATCCGGTAAAAGGTATTCATCGGAAACCGGACTTTATCAATCCTCGGCATTCGGAGGTAATACGAATTTTTCTATAGGCGTTTGCCTGCGTATTAATCCTTCGTTTCTGATTAAGCAGTATTAGACATTTGATTTCAGGAACAGTTCGAGATTTTCGTCCGTACCCAATCCGAATTTCTTTTTGAGTCTGTAGCGTAGTCCATGTACGGAAGCAGGTTCGATGCAAAAACATTCTGCAACTTCATTAATTTCCATCCCTATCGTAAAGCAGATACAATATTTGATATATTGTACGGAAATCTGTCCTTCATACTTTTCTCTCAGGCAATTAATATACGCATCATTAATCTTGTTTAAATTTGGAATATAGCCTTTGGTTTCATATGAGTATTTATTGATCAGTTGTTCTATATCTTCTTTTATTATATTGCACATGGATTGTTCCTTTTCATTTACCTGCTGTTGTCTATGCATAGATTGCTCATATTCCTCTATTTTTTCAGCATACCGTTCGACTTGTCTGTCCAGTTCCATTTTTTCAGCCTCCAGTAATTCCAGTTCTTTGCTTTTGCCGATAAGTTCCATTTCCTTCAGGTGGAAATCAGATAATACTTCATATTTCTCAAGTAAAGCTTTTTCTGTTTGTTCCTTTTTGAGCTTTAGTTTAAGATTGGCATCATCTTTCGCCTTTTTTTCCAGTTCATTATGATGCCCCAGGCTTTTTTGTTTTGCAGAGAATAGCAACAATAATAATATCGTTACAATTAATAGAAGTATGCATGTTATGGTTATGAATGACGTTGTTTTTTTCTGAAAAGAATTTTGTGTTTTCAGATTTGTCACTTCTGCATCTTTCAGATCTGTTAAAAATTGAAGTTCAATGGTTTTTATTTCATTGTTACGTATTTCCAATTCATATTTGCTTTTCAGTTCTTCATATTCTAATGCTGTTTTGTGATTTTCCTTAGCTTCGTATATATGGCTTAACAGTTCATAATTGTCTACATAAAGCTGTTGGTATCCGAACTTGCGGTAATTGTCAATAAGTTCATTGGTAGAAAATGCCAGTTTTTCTGCTTGTGTCAGATTGCCTTTTGCGTAGTTTATTAATGATTGAGCATAGGACAGCCGTATGTCGGCTAATGGATAATTTAGTTTCTCTGCAATCTCTTTTGCTTTTATTATGCTATTGTTTATCAGGGAGAAATCCGGTTCTTTCTTCATCGCCTCGTATTCTGCCATATGTATGTAAAGAAGGCTTATGTTAGCTTCCATTCCCAGACCGTTCAGTTGTCCGGACTCATACATCTCGATGGATTTCTTTTTATGAAACAATATGGAATCAATCGTGTTTTCATTTTTATTGTTTTTGTAATTTATTTTATAAGGTATGCAATGAAGTCCGTTTATTAAGAGTTCCAGTGTCTTATTTTCAGGTGTTTGCTTGTTTAGGGCGACAGCCTTGGCTAATATATTATTTATGGAAACAGTGTCTTCTCTGATTGATACTTCGTTTGCCAAAACTTGTATAATGTTTATGATCATATTCGGATTATCTCCCAGTTGTTCGTAGTAGTAAAGAGATTTGTAAAGGTGGTTATATCCTTCATTGCTGTTATCCGGATTATGCTGGATAATATACAATCCGTTCAAATAATGATATAAAGCGGTTCCTTTGATATCCTTATTTTCATCAATATAAACGGTTGCAGAATCCAGAAGCGATTTTGCATATGCCATATTACCGGCATTCATATTCATATGGGCTAAAGTGCAGAAACTGAAGAGTGTATTTTCTTTAATCGGAGTATTTAGTCCTATTATGTTGTGTATGGAATCAAGGTCTGATGCTGTTTGTCCATTGTTCATTCGGGTTTGTGTGAAAGATGTCTGACAGATAAAACAGCCCAATAGTATGAAATACAATTTTTTCATTTTTCGACGTTGAATACCTGAGGTTCTTTCATTTAACTGACAGTGTTTTATTTAGTCTGCGAAGGTATACGTCAAGATCTTCATTATTATCTAATCCGAATTTTTTCTTCAGACGATAACGAACCATATGGACCGAGGATTGCTCAATAGAGAAGCATTCCGAAACGTCTCCTATTCCCATGCCGATAGCAAAACATATACAATATTTGATATACGGGACAGAAAGATTCCCATTGTATGAATTTTTGAGGGCAGAGATATATTGTCCGTCAATATATTTCAACGATTCAATGGAATCTTTATTTTTTGGTAGCTTTTTGTTTATTAATTTAGTGATATCGTCTATAATAATATGACTTAGAGGAGTTTCATCTTTGACTTGTTCCTGCTTTTTGTCATTGTTACGTTCATATTCATTGATTTTTTGTGTATATGCTTCTATTTGTTTGTCCAGATCTTTTTTGTCTTTTAATAATTGTTCCATTGCCTTGTTTTTGCCTTCAAGTTCCATTTCCTTCAGGCGATAATCCGACAATACTTCGTATTTTTCCAACTGGGCTTTGATTGCCTGTTCCTCTTTTATTTTCAGATTCAGTTCCGCCTCCTCTTTTTCTGTTTTGATCAGAGCGGAGCGGCGTTTAATGCTGTTTTTAACAGTATAAAACCATAATGACAATAAAACCATGGTCGCAATAAGTAATGTCGCGACAATGATTAACATGGTGGTTGATTTTAACTGGTTGGCATTTATAACTTTTAATTGCTCGATTTTTCTTTCTTCTTTTTCGGTATTGTATAAATATTCAAGTTCACGCGTTTCTATGTCACGCATTCTAAGCTTCAGGTTATTTTTCTTTCGGTTATGATTCAAAGCTTCCTTGTAATTACCGGTTGCGTATAGGATTCTGCTGTGGAGATCCGCGTAGGTAGCCTCGTCCGAATAAAAAGTCTCCGGAGGATACATGGCTCCCCCTTCATTTATTTGTCTGGATAGATAATTTTCCGCTTCGATGATTAATTTTTCTGCTTCAGTATATTTTTTCTGTTCGAAAAGGGAGATGGCTTCGGTATATTTTATACGGCTCATGATGTAGGAGTCATCTGTGTGTCCGATAGATTTTGCATTTTCGATACACTCATTAATATATCCCCAGTTTGGCGTTTTTCTGAGAGAACAATATTCTGCGATAAGAAGGTATGACTGTAGGACGTCATAATCCAGTTCTTCCGGTAGTATATCTTGGTTTGAATAAAATAATCCGATGCGTTTTTTCTCATAGAAAATAGCGGAATCAAGCATATTCTCCTGTTTTGTTGTGTTGAAATACATACTGTATAAGTCGGATTTCATGGTGCTGAGAGAAAAGTCAATAAAAGGCGAATATTCTTTTTGTAGTATGTGTTCTACCTTTTCTATAAGTCTTTTTGCAAATGTCGTATCAGGCTGATTGGCTGTATATATTGTTATATTATATAATATGTAGCTTAAATACTGAATATCCTGATTAGCCTGACTGTAATAATCTATTGCTTTTTCAAACTGTTTATATCCTTCCTTTTTGCCATATGGGGCATTTATGGCTTGTGTTCCTTTGGTATAATGATATCCCGCCAAAGCTAAAGAACTTGTAGCATCTTCAGCATATATATCTGCCGAATCTATGTACAGATTGAATAAATCTTCATTGTTCCATTCGTTATGAAGGTCTGCAAGATAGATGTATTCATATAAAAGTCCGTTAGCATCTCTTTTTCTTTTGCTTTCAGCCAGTAAAGTGTTTATTGTTGACGTTTGTTTTTCCCGTTGTGAATCCCTTTTGTAGTTACACCTGTAAAAAATGTTCATTTTTTCTTTGTATGATATTTGGGGGTCATTTACAATATCATATAAAGAATCAAGAGTCATTCCTTCATTGTTCAGATAAACAGCATTGGCCTCTTCCTGGGCGTAGGTGAACGAAGAAATGCTTAGTATTATAGTATATATAATTGTATAAAGGGTTTTTTTTCTCATTTATAAACCTCTATTTTATGGGACAAAAATAAAAAAAAATATGAAAATGAGCAAATGATAAATTTTTTTATGCTAAAATATATAAATATTGATTAACGAATTGGCTTTATATTTGCTATATTTATCATTTGAACAGATACCGGTTTTTAGATTGTGTGATAAGGTATGGTTGTGTTATGTATCGATGTTTGTTTTATCTTAACCCTTGTTTTTATGTCTTAATAAAGCAGATTTATTCATGTTGTACCGCTTTGTGTAGAGGTTTGTATAGGCGCTTGTTTGATTTTGTATATTTTGGCTGAATGTCTTTCGGATTAAATGTAGAGATAAATATAGTGCAAACATTTGGAAAACGAAATAATTTTGTTGCCGGTTAAGAATCGATTTAGATTTTATTTTTTTTAAGAAGGTTTGTGACGAATTAAATGCAAATATAATGTTAAATAATTGTTTAAAAGCAAAAATTGCATCTCTGTTTTTTGTTATTGCGGTTGCAGTAATAGGAGCGGTCTCTTGTTCGGATTCGGTAATAGAAAAAGATATTTTAGATATTGATGTATATAAAAATCCAACGTTTAGTGTAAGCGAAGATGCTGCAACTTATACCTCTGTCGGAAGTAATTACCAGATATTGTGGCAGGAACATGACCAGATAGGGATTTTTTGTTCGGACACAGATCCTGAAACCGTAAACGACAGAGCTATTTTGCATTCGGCTTATGCCGGTCAGAATCGCGGAGTGTTTAAATCGGATATACACTGGGGATCCGATCGGCATCGTTTTTTTGTTTATTATCCCTGGAGAAGAGAACAGTCGACGAATGCCGCCACTCTTCAGCATTGCATAGGAAAAGTTCAGACCCAAAACGGAAGTGATAATAGTACGCATATCGGCAAAAATGCATTTTATGTATGCGCGTTCTAATTCGGTAGTATCGTCATCCGGAGAGATCGCACTCGATTTTACACATACGACATGTATTCTTGAGTTAAGTTTTAAATCGAATCATGCCGCAGTTTTAGGAAAACCGGTGACTCAAATTGTATTCAAAGCGGATAACGGGGTGGTTCTTTCGGGAGATTATAATATCGATATTACAAAGGCAAATGCAAAACCGGCATTTACAAATGGATGCGACTCTGTGGTGCTGACTCTTGAAAACGCAGTCATGCCGGATAATTCGGTAGATAGCCTGAAAGCTTATATCGTTATAAATCCTACAATCATGACAACGGCGACGATTCGTTACACGGTGGATGGAGTAGATTATACGCTAACAAAAAATATAAATAAAACGCTGGAGGCGCAGAAGGTTTATAAAATTATAACGGACGTGGATTATGGCGTAATGTCGGCGTCTCCATCCGTGATTTACCTTTCGCCGACGAATCCGTCGAAAACGATCACCGTTGAAAGTACACATACCTGGTCTTTTGTCGAAAGCTGTTGTGTTGCGGGAACCTCATGCATTAAAGGAGAAATCGGTTCGACACCCGTTACTTTCACTCGAAAAACATCTCCTATAGATTATTCCGTATATGGGAATGATATTGTTACGCTGAAAACAACCGGAGAAAATCCTAAATATTCGACCGTAAAGGTTTCTAATTTACATTTGGACGTACCGGACACGCTTTATATAGGAAACCCTGTAGGTGCTGATACTGTTGTGTATATACCGGACATTATTGCGTTTGGAGGTGATTCCAGGTTTGTTATTGAAAGCTATACGGGAAGTTGGATTCAATCCATGGCCTATGACCCTGTAAGCGGCAAGATAAAGGCGAAAGTATTGCATAATAATACGAATACGGATCGTCCGGGTTTCGTTACCGTTTATCATGAAAATGATCCTACTTATAAAGTAACAGTACCTCTTCTTCAGAACGAATTTGTTTATATCCCGGAATTCAGATACTTTGTAATAGATATACAATGGTGCAGGAGAAATAATCTTGATGTTGATATTGCTTTTATGTTTGAAAATAATGGCTTTGAAGTTGATAATGAGACAAAGTATCCGCCTTTTGAACATATGCCGGTCGGATACGGAGAATTATACAACGATGTAAATCTGGTCAATAAACCTTCTAATTGGAGTAGTCTTTATACTGGAAGTTGGTTCGGAGCTACGGGTAGGTCTGTGCTGTATAATTCCAAATATTATGGCGGTGTTATTAATTTGTTAAACTAGGGGGGAGATGCTTTGGTTGGTCAGGGTGAAACCGTTTATTTTGATGCGGAGTCATTTAATAATGCGACAGATGTTCCCCGTTATCTGAATCTGGGATTGTATCTTACATGGTGGAGGCATGGAGAAGCTGATGAATCATGGGCTGTCAGAGCGACTCTTCGTTGTTATAAAGGTGGTGAAATGGAAAAATATCTGAATGAAGATATCACTTGGACTACGGAAAAGACAAGTTATAGGAATGTAGGAGGCACACTGGTACATTCTCAGAGTTTTCTTGTTGATTTGAAAGATAAGGGAGTTGTTCAGGCGCCTACTCAGTTTGCAACAAAGTTTACATATGCGGCAAAAATCAGATATGACCGCATTACTCATTATGGAATCATGCGTGAATCGAATCCGTCAATTCCTAAGTGGAGTAGTGATCGTCCGTTGTGTAATAACGGGAAGGATGTGCATACAAATTCTACGCCATTAACAAAGGATGAGCTGGAAAGACTCAGATTGGCAAAAGATAAAATAGCGTCGCAAATATTTAAAAAATAAATAGAGAAAAAATAACCACGGGTGTGTAAATTTGGTTTTTTATAATAAAAATTGCGAAAGAGAGAGATGTGTCAGATGATACATCTCTTTTTGTTTTTGAGCGAAAGTCGCAAAGATATGTTTAAGTCATGCCTTTTTGATAAAAAAAGTGTACATTTGCGATTGACTTTTACCTTAAATTAATTATTTGAAAATAAAAATGAAAACAAGCAGAAGGAATTTTATTAAAACAATGGGAGGGCTTGCCCTGTTTTCAATTGTGCCGCGTCAGGTATTGGGGAAGGGGTTTATCGCTCCAAGCGATCAGTTGACCAAAGGTATTATCGGGGTAGGTGGCATGGGGCGTGGGCATTTGAATTATGCCGGTACGCGACTTGTCGCCATTTGTGATGTCGACAAGAACCATCTGGCGATGGGCCAAGCGCTTGTGCCGGAAAAAATTGCCGAATACCATGATTTTCGTGATTTAATATTGGATTCGAATGTGGACATTGTCCATATTGCAACACCTCCTCATTGGCATGGCATTATGTCCGTAGAGGCGGCAAAAGCCGGAAAAGATATCTGGTGTGAAAAACCGATGACCCGGACGATCGGTGAGGGAAAACGGGTGATGGAAGCCGTAAAACAATACGGGAATATCTTTCGCCTTAATACATGGTTCCGCTTTGCGGATCCGTTTTATGGATTAGGCACACCGGTTAAGCCTTTAAAGAAGCTTGTTCAAAGCGGGCTCCTCGGCTGGCCATTGAAGGTAACTATCAGCGGATATACCGGTTTTAACTGGAAATTTTTCTGGGTAGGTAAAGAATATCTGGAGCCGGAACCGGTACCGGCTGAACTTGATTATGATATGTGGTTGGGACCGGCACCCTACAGGCCTTATAATCATCATCGCGTACATCAGACTTTTCGCGGATACTGGGATTATGATGGCGGAGGATTGGGTGATATGGGGCAACATTATATTGATCCCGTACAATACATATTGGGCAAAGATGAAACGAGCCCGGTGAAAGTTGAGGTCGATGCGCCTCAGCAGCATCCTGATGCTGTCGGAACATGGCGTTCTATTACCTATACGTATGAAGATGGTTGTCAGATTGTGTTGTGGGGTGGTGATTACGGAAATCCGGATACTCCTTATATAGCCGGCCCGAAAGGGAATGTTTATAAAAACTTTGTTTGCGATATACCCGGATGGGAGAAAAAACTTGCGGATTATCCCGAACCGGCTGTACAGCAGACAGATATGATAGAGTGTATCAGAACACGTCAGCCATTTGCTCTTAATGAACGTAACGGTTTTCGTTCATCTACAATTGTTAATATGGGCGCTGTCGCTTTGCGTCTGAACAGGACACTTCACTTTGATCCGGTTCAACTGCAATTTGTCAACGATGAAGCGGCGAATAAACTACTCGATCAACCAATGAGAGCTCCCTGGAATATCTGATTTTTAGTTAACCATTTAATGATTGAAAGATGAAAAATAAATTATATAGTTGCCTTATATGCAGCATTTTTGTGCTATGTGCAGGATTCATAACTGCGCAGACTCCGGCTGACCGGGCAGTTTCTACGGTTATAGCCGACGTGTTGGCCCAGCTTCCTGCAGAGAAACCGAAAGCGTATGACCAGTTGATGAAAGAATTGGCCGAAACCGGGGTAGAGGGAGTTAAAATCCTTGTCGGTATGATGAATCCTCCGGGAAAAGGAGATAATTCGGCTGTGGAATACGCGTTAAGCGGGCTTACGCATTATGCTTCTGCTGATGAAATATTGAAAAATAAAACAGAACAGGCTTTTATCGCAGCTTTGGATGAAACGAATGAGCGTGAGACGAAAGCCTTTATTATACGTCAATTGGCTCTTGTCGGTTCGGATGCCGGTATTAATAAATTGTCCGGATATCTGACGGAAGATGAATTGAGTAGCCCTGCGGCGTGTGCTATAGCATCTATCGGAGGGGAATCAGCCGGTAAGGCCTTACAGATGGCATTGATGAGTCGTAGCGCCCGTTCTCCGGAAGCCCAACGGAATATAATACAGGCGTTGGGCGATGTCGTACCATCGGTTTCAGGTGCGGAAGATTTGCTCGGAACAATGATTGGTACAAGTGATCTGAAAACAAAAGGAGTTGTCCTTAAAGCATTGAGCCGGACGGGAAGCAAAGAATCGCTGGCAGAACTGGCGGCGGTTGCTGCTGCGACAGGCTATAAACCGGAAGTTACGGATGCCAACGATGCATATATACAGTTAATAAAGCGAGTCTATGGACAAGGTGAGACAAAAGAAGCTTTTGCTGCTGCGCAGGGACTTCTGAAGAATGCCACGAAGGCAGGATCGCCGCAGATACGTATTGCAGCGCTGGAAGTAATTTTTCTTACTCAACCGGACAAACTGAAAACGCTTAAGACTGCATTGAAAGATGGAAATAAAGCATACCGGAATGCCGCTTTGAGATATGCATCTGATTATGCGGATAAGGCGATGTATACGGAAATGTTCAAAATGTTACCGAAAGCTAAAACCGAAGATAAGGTTGATGTATTAAACTGGATCGGGCGTGAAGCGCAATGTCCGGATAAAAAGCAGGTTCTGAAAGTAATAGAAACAGGTATTGATCGAACCGGTACACATACATTGGTGCAGTTGTTGGATAATTCTGATTTTGAAGTGAAGCAGGCAGCTGCCGGTGCCCTGGGCACCATCGGTGATAAAGATGCGCTTCCGGCGTTGACGGATTTATTTAAGAGTAATGATCTCCAGATTATATCATTGGCTAAGAATGTGTTATCTTCTTTCGATGGTGATATATCTCCCTCTTTGGCAAAAGTTGTGAGTCAGGCTTCCGACAAAGGAAAGATAGCGGCAATAGAATTGTTTTCTTTACATAAAGCGGACGCATATCTTACGACTGTGATGGAACAGACCAAAAGTGCTTCACCGGAAGTTAAAAATGCGGCTTATAAAGCACTGAAGGATGTTGTTTCCGAAAAAGATGTTGTTGTTTTGTGCGGAATGCTTGAAACTGCCGAAACGTCCTTCGTTTCTCCGTTACAGCAGGCTGTCGCTTCGGCTATATCTTCGCTTTCTCCGGAGAAACAGACCGAGACAGTCACAGGCCGTATGTTGCAGGCGGGTGATTCGAAGAAATATTTGTATTATCCGGTATTGTCGTCAACAGGGGATCCGGCAGCGCTGGAGATCATTGTGCAGGGAGTTAACGAAGGAAGCGGGTCGTCTAAAGACGCTGCATTTGAAGCATTACGCTCCTGGAAAGGTTTTGATGCCGAAGAAGCGTTGTATGCTATTTGCAAAACATCCTCTTCTCCCTATCATGAAAAAGCGGTAGATTCTTATATAGCACTTGTCTCAGGTGAAAAAATGACCGGAGAAAACCGCCTCATCTTTTTACGTAAAGCGATGGAGGTTGCCGGGACTGACGAGCAAAAAAATAAGATTCTGAAGAATATCGGAAAGACCGGAACCTATCTGGCGATGTTGTATGCCGGTGAATTTATAGATGACCAGGCATTAAAAGAAAATGCAGCGCTGGCAATCATGGAAATAGCCCTTGCCAATAAAAACTATACCGGTACGAATGTGAAGGAGCTGCTGAATAAAGCTGCTTCGGCATTAAATAATCCGGATGCCGATTATCAGCGTCAGGCTATACGCAAGCATCTGGATGAAATGCCGGATGAAGCAGGCTTTGTTTCCTTATTTAATGGAAAAGATCTGACCGGATGGAAAGGGCTTGTTGCGAATCCTGTTCAACGTGCAAAGATGAAACCTGCTGCATTAAACAGCGCTCAGGTTAAAGCTGACGAAGTGATGCGTTCCGGCTGGTCGGCTGTTGACGGTGAGCTTGTTTTTAACGGTAAGGGAGATAATATCTGTACGGAAAAGCAATATGGTGATTTTGAAATGTATGTGGATTGGAAGCTTGATCCTGCAGGACCGGAACCTGATGCCGGAATTTATCTTCGCGGAACGCCTCAGGTACAGATATGGGATACCTCGCGGGTGAATGTCGGTGCGCAGGTAGGCTCCGGAGGTCTTTATAACAATACGGTAAATCCGAGTAAGCCATTGAAGGTGGCGGATAATAAGCTGGGAGAATGGAATACATTATATATCAAGATGGTCGGCGACCGCGTTACCGTCAGACTGAACGGCGAACTTGTAGTCGACAATGTGATCCTGGAGAATTACTGGGATCGTTCGCAGCCGATACCGGCTGTTGAGCAGATAGAACTTCAGGCGCACGGAAGTAAAGTTTACTACCGGAACCTATATGTAAGAGAATTAAAACGTACGGAGCCATACAAGTTGTCGGAAAATGAACAAAAGGAAGGATTTAAAATTCTTTTTGACGGAACCAATATGCACGAGTGGACCGGGAATCTTGTTGACTATAAGATGGAAGACGGTTGTATATCCGTAGCGGCCGATACGAAATACGGTGGAAACCTGTATACGAAAAAAGAGTATGCTAATTTTATTTACCGCTTTGATTTTCAATTAACTCCTGCTGCGAATAATGGAGTAGGCATACGCACGCCGCTTGAAGGGGACGCTGCTTATGTGGGAATGGAAATTCAAATCCTGGATAGTGAACATCCTGTTTATAAGAAATTGCATGATTATCAGTATCATGGCTCCGTATATGGAATTATCCCGGCAAAACGAGGCTATCTGAAGCCTGTCGGCGAATGGAATACACAGGAGATTGTGGCTGATGGTAATCATATAAAAGTAACATTGAACGGGGTTGTCATCCTGGACGGTGACATTAAGGAAGCTACCGCAAATGGTACAATGGACGGGAAAGAACATCCGGGACTGTTTAACAAGTCGGGGCATATCGGTTTTCTCGGGCATGGCTCTGCTGTGAAATTCCGTAATATACGTATCAAAGAGTTGAAATAATGTCCGAAGTATTTGGATATTAAGAATAAAAATAGTTATCTTTGCGGAAAATTTATTATAAAAAGAGATCAAAATGAAAAAGATTTTGTTATTCGGAGCAGCAATATGCTGTATGTTTACGCTAGGCTCCTGCAAATCTAAAAGCAGCGCTTATAAAACGGCTTATGAACAGGCTAAGTCAACTGATAATACATGGGAAGATGAAGAGGATGATACGGAAGTGTTGACTTCTGAAGAAATCTCCTATGAGTCTGTTAAGCAGGAGAAAGTGAGTCCCGTACATGGTGAGGATGGATCCGGATTAAAGAAATATTCTGTAGTAATAGGCAGTTTCAAAAACAGAACGAATGCGTTTTCATTAAAAGAACGTATGCTTGATGAAGGATACAGACCGGTTATTGCGGAAAATGACTATGGTATGTTGCGTGTTATTGTGACGAGTTTTGACAGTAAAGCCGATGCGGCCAGAAGCCGTGACGCCATCAAGTCAAAGTATGCTCCCAATTTCCAGGATGCATGGTTACTGGAACGCCAGTATTGATTTTAATCAGATTTTAGGATAACATAGGATGCTTCTTCCCGGGAAGAAGCATCCTTTTTTAATCGAATAACTCAATGCGTATTGAACAAAACTATTCGCTGAAAAGTCATAATACATTCCATCTTCCGGTTAAAACGCGCTGGTTTATGGAATATGAGAATGAAGAAGAGCTGAGTCGTATTTTGAGAGATGAATACTTTCAGGAAAATATATCTTTGCATATCGGTGAAGGCAGCAACCTGTTGTTTATAAATGATTTTGACGGTATCATCATTCATTCTAATATAAAAGGAATGACTGTCATGGAAAGCTTTCCGGAATCCGTTTTGTTACGTGTCGGGGCTGCAGAGCATTGGGATTCCGTTGTTGCATATGCGGTTTCAGAAGGGTGGGGGGGGATTGAGAATCTGTCCCATATTCCGGGCGAAGCAGGCGCTGCTGCGGTACAGAATATCGGTGCATACGGTGTGGAAATGAAAGATGTGGTGGAAACCGTTGAAGCCTATAATCAATTGACATTCGGGAAGCGTATATTTACAAAAGAGGAATGCCGGTATGATTATCGTCACAGCTATTTTAAAGAGACTGATCATGATCCTTATATAATTACCCATATCAATCTGCGCTTACAGAAAACACCTCAATTCAAGCTTGACTACGGAAATCTGACAGAGGCATTAAGAGGATGCGAAATTACATTGCAGGCTGTGCGTAATGCCGTAACGGAGGTACGTCGCAATAAATTACCGGAACCGGAGGATCTGGGCAATGCAGGCAGCTTTTTTATGAATCCGGTGATACCTCAGGTCCAGTTTTATGATCTGAAGAACAAGTATGTAAATATCCCTTCCTATCCGGCGTCGGCGGGATATGTCAAGGTTCCTGCCGGATGGCTTATTGAACAATGTGGTTTCAAAGGAAAAAGAGAAGGAAATGTTGGTATTTATGAGAAACAGGCATTGATAATCGTTAATCATGGAGGCGCAACAGGGGATGAAATCGCCCTGTTTGCCGAAAATATCCGCCGGATGGTAAACGATAAGTTTGGAATCATGCTTGTGCCGGAAGTCAGATATATCCAGTAATAGCAGATCATTTAAGCAAATTAATGCTCAAGCGCATTCTCATTATAATATTTGCACCACGGTGACATACCACACTCCCCGCATTTAGGTTTACGGGCGATACAAATATATCTGCCATGCAGGATCAGCCAGTGATGGGCTTTGGATATCAGTTTTTCCGGAATGTATTTTACTAGTTCTTTTTCGGTAGCTAATGGCGTTTTGCTGTTTGTTGTCAGTCCGATCCGGTTGGCTACGCGAAAGACATGCGTATCGACAGCCATTGCCGGTTTATCAAAAACAACCGAAGCGATTACGTTGGCAGTCTTACGACCTACGCCCGGTAATTTCTGCAACTCATCCACGTCCGACGGAACAATCCCTCCGAATTCACTAAGGAGCATTCGGGACATTCCGACGAGATGTTTCGATTTATTATTCGGGTACGATACGCTTTTGATATATTCATAAACCTCTTCCGGTGTCGCTTCGGACAATTTTTCAGGGGTGGGATAAGCCTCAAATAGTGCCGGGGTAATCATATTCACCCTTTTGTCCGTGCATTGGGCAGATAAAATAACGGCAATAAGCAACTGAAACGGTTCCATATAATGCAATTCCGTCTCCGCGACGGGAACATTTTTCTCAAACCATTCAATGACGCCTTTATATCGTTCTTTTTTTGTCATTGTATATCAATTGTTAATCGTTTATCCGGATTCGTTTACCGTTTTAATCGCTCAGACAGCATTGAAAATCAGTCGGGTGGGTATTAGTATGCCGCTTCAAACTGGCGCAGGAACCGTTCGTCATTCTCCGAAAACAGACGTAAATCCTTGATTCTGTATTTGAGGTTCGTAATACGTTCGATACCCATGCCGAGTGCGTATCCGGAATAAATCCGGCTGTCTATACCGCAGTTATCCAAAACATTCGGGTCTACCATGCCGCATCCCAGAATCTCAACCCATCCCGTATGTTTACAGAACGGACATCCTTTTCCTCCGCAGATATTACAACTGATATCCATTTCGGCGCTTGGCTCCGTAAAAGGAAAATAAGAAGGACGGAGACGTATTTTCGTCTCTTCCCCGAACAGTTCTTTTGCAAAATATAGTAATACCTGTTTCAGGTCGGCGAACGAAACATCTTTATCCACGTATAGGGCTTCCACCTGATGGAAGAAACAATGTGCACGGTACGAGATCGCTTCATTACGGTAAACGCGTCCCGGGCATATGATGCGAACAGGAGGTTGCTGGTTTTCCATCACACGCGTTTGTACGGACGATGTATGGGTGCGTAGGATTACATCCGGATTGTGCTGAATGAAAAATGTGTCCTGCATATCGCGCGCCGGATGATCTTCTGCGAAGTTAAGAGAAGAAAATACATGCCAGTCGTCTTCTATTTCCGGTCCTTCCGCGATACTGAATCCAAGACGGGCGAATATATCACAGATTTCTTTTTTGACGATAGATAACGGGTGGCGCGTACCAAGCTGTATCGGATAGGAAGTTCTTGTCAGGTCGTATTCACTATCCGAAGCATTCTGGTTTTCAAACTCTTCTTTCAGTTCATTGATTTTGTTTTGCGCCAGCTCTTTCAGTTCATTCAGATGCTTCCCGACTTCTCGCTTCTGGTCGGCAGCAACATTCCTGAAATCATTCATCAGAGTAGAAATAGAACCTTTTTTACTCAGATATTTTATACGCAGCGCCTCCAGTTCTTCCATGCTGTCAGCCTTCAGTTCCTGCACCTCATTCAACAGATCTTTTATCTTATCTATCATATCAATAATTTTTTCAGTCCACAAAATTACAATTTATTTTGGGAATAAGGAAAGAGTGGAAGGAAAATTGAAATTTGGAATCATTTAATAACTGTATTAGAGTTTGGTATGTACAAGAAAACTAAAGATCATCAAAACTAAGCTTGATGATCTTTAATGGTATTTGCCAGATAAATTTAATTAATAAAATTAATTGGCTCTTTATTTCAGTGATAATTGGAATATTACCATTTCAATTATTCATAAACATCTTCCGGATATCCGGTGTAACGATGTCCGGAGAGAATATAGGTTTTCGTTGCTTTCATATCCGGATCATTTTCATCCAATTCTGTAGTAACCTTATCTATTTCCCATTTATACGCTACGCTCGGATCTGTGCGTTCGTCTTCGGGGATAAATGCACTTTTAAAATAGACGGTTCCATTGTACAGTGTCAGTTTGATGTAGATGCTATCTGCTTGATTACCTCCGATAGTAGTGGCTCCTCCCGGAATAATTTTTCCTTCGTTGATATAGCACCGGAGATAATACTGTGGTATTTCTTCCCGGTCATCTGCAGTTTCCGGATTGTCGGACGGAAATTCAAATGAATACTCATTGTCTGTCAGTTGATTGAAGTCAGTCGTTTTTGATTTAAAAGAACTGGCATCACCTTCCAGAAAAAATTTGCTTTTAAAAGGGATTTCATGATAAATGTCGTCAATCCAGATTTCGTTAGCTACGTTGTTTGATGTATTGAATAACTGAATCTCCTTGTCCATGGAATATCCCTGATCTTTATCCGGCGCATCTTTAAATTCAAAGAGGAATCTTCCGGAGTAGTCGAGAGTTTCGCTGTCCCATATGTCGATATCCTGATCACAGGCGGTGAAAGCCAGACATCCTATAATGCTTAAAATATAGATTTTTTTCATATCGTTGTTTATTTAGTGATTGTAACATAGAAAATCATTTTGGCATATTCAGCTCCCCAGCTAAGAGTGTTTGTTGCCGGATCGTATTTGGCACCAATAAGACCGCTGACAGAATCACCCCATCCGGCTACGTTTCCTGAAATAAATTCAATTGTATTATCCTCATTCAGAAGGAAGTAACCTTGTGCGGAGTACGCTACGCCATAGCCTGCGCGATATTCGTAATATCCTCCCAGATAATCTGATACATAAAATATACCCGGTACTGATTGTGTAATACTCACATCATATCCGGAATAACTGATTTTTGCTCCTGATGAAGGTGTAAGACGATATGTACCGTCGGCAACCGTATAATTGCCTGAAACGTCTGTCGTAAAATTGGGATCATAGACTATTACCAAACGCTCAACTGAGACATCGAATCCGTCTTTATTTGTCGCGGTATAGGTAAGCCTATATCCGCCTGCCTTATTGGTATTTACATTTCCACTGACTTTAACTGATTCGCTGATATCATCGTCTCCTTCAATAGCTATAACACCCGGGTCGGTAAAGCTCGTACCAACCGGTATAAACATCTCACTTTCTCCTTTTAATTCCAGATCAACATAGTAGGTAGTTCGTGAAACGCCTTCCGTCTCCTTGTCACATGAGGCAAAAAGAAGCATAACAGAGGCAATTATCAAATAATATTTATATAATTTCATATTGTATGTAATTTATATTTTTAAATACTTAGGTTATTTACCTGTTTTTTTATCCCACCATACCTTTTGGAAGATGTTGTCTTTTTGTCCCGGTGCATTCGGGTTTCGGGTTAATACGTTTTCCGGATACGTAGGCGATGCCGGCAAAGTGGCGTTAGAGCGGGCGCGTCCGTTGACTGAAACCGTCAGGTAGCCAACCGGAAAATCAGCAAAAACTCCACGTCTGTCGATTTTTATATCAACATCGTCTACCGGCGGATATTTCGTCCGGTTGCGTTCAAGGAATGCTTCCGCATGTTGGTAATAAGCATGCGCAATCCATTTTTGCATGCCGATCTGATGGAGCATATCCTCTGTTGATCCGTCGCTCCACCTTGCATAACCGTCTTCTTCCAGAATAGAAGAATCAGTAATCTTGTGTTGCGCGAGTGAAGCTTTTACCCCATCCTCATAGTATTGCTTCGCTTTGTCTGTATTACCTGCGCGGGCATATACTTCCGCTATGTAAAAGTTGGTTTCCCAAGCAGAGATGATCATAATGTCCATATCACCGGGAAATACCACTTTGCTGTATTCTTCCTTGTCATCAGCCGTACCATTTCCGTCGGAATCCATTTTGGAGTCGAAATCACCGAAGAATGCACCTTTATAAATGCCTCCGGTTTTTGTAAAGAAATTGGGGAGTCGCGGGTCGTCATTTAATGACAGGTAATCAGTGAAGTTTTTGGCTGCAATGACGTTGGAACTCAGATAATTTGCACTGCCTGCCTGAAACTCGCGCATCGGGTGGCGTTTACCTTCTTCCCCGTCGCTCCATGTGGACCCGGGTATGCGTGCGCTTTCTGAAGTTAAAAAATCATTGTTTTCAATAAAGCTAAGTACCGTACTGTTATTGTATTTCGTCGTTTCAGAAAGACGCATCATTAACTTTAGTTTCAGCGAATTGGCAAACAGTTGCCATTTTTCCAGATCACCGGCAAATATATAGTCATATTTGGTGTCAGCGTCAGCAATGTCTGAATTACTCAGGTCGATAGCGCATAAAGCGTCAATACGTGCCGACAATGATTCGTAAATGGATTCGCCGCTGTCAAACTTGGGCGCCTGAATGCCTTCATCACCTTTTAACGCTTCGCTGTAAGGGATATTGCCCCAGGTGTCGGTCATGACCTGCCAGGTATAGATAGAAAGAGCTTCGGCGATATAATAAAAGGCGCGGTTTTCATCGTCGACTGTTTTCTGGCGTATGGCATCCAGATCTTTAAGCGCACCGCTCATCATATTACGATAGGCCGTACTGTAGCTTGTCGGCTGGTATTCAGACAGAGCTTTGAATTGTGATGCGGTATATGATTGTGTCCAGTATTCGACAAAAAATCCTCCGCCGAATCCCATATCCCATCCCATCAGTGTATTTGCGATGTTTACTTCTGCCGCCGGTAGCAAAACCTGTGCATTGGGTATATCTTCCAATGCATTCGGGTCATTGTTTACGTCCAGCCAATCACTGCATCCTCCTAATGAAAAAAGGAAGAGAACGGCTGCTATATTTGAAATTAAATGTTTCATAATTAATCTGTTTGATGTTTGCAAATTAGAATGATATATTCAGCGAAAAGGTATAAGTGCTGCTTGCCGGGTTTGCACCGTATTCTCCGAATTTGGCATAGATATCGTTTCCGAAAGTTGTGGTTTCAGGATCGATATATTGGTTTTCTTTCGGTGTCCATAGTAGGAAATTCGAGGCATTGGCTGCTGCTCTTAGACCTCTTATCTTTAGTTTGTTACATATTCTTTTTGGGAATTGATAAGAGAGGCTGACATCACGCAGTTTCAGATAGGAGCGGTCTATCACGGCAAACGACGGACCTTCAAAGCCTCCGTTGCTATAGAATGTATGAAGCGCCGTAGGGTCTACCGCATAGGTATTTTCGCTGTATGATCCATCGGCATTCAGAATGACCGAGTTGGGTACCATGAACGGGTTCCGGTCATTCAGAACCGTTTCCGGTGCGCTTCCCGGCCAGTGCATATAGTCTTTTGTGTAGGAATACATATATCCGCCGTAACGGAAATCCAATGTGGCTCCAAGTGTTAAACCTTTCCAGCTGAATGTATTGGTGAGTCCCATACGGTATTTTTCGTTTACATCTTTACCCAGCAGTACCGGATCTGTTGTTTGCATCGGTATACCGCTTCCGTCGACTACCGTGTGTTCTTTACCGTCGGCATCTGTCATTGTGCGGGCAGTGTATGTTTTGAATTGTCCCATCGGCATGCCTTCAATAGCATAAATACCGGCGCCGCCAAAACCGGCAAGGAATATTTCATCCACATCCAGTTTTTCTATTTTATTTTTGTTTTTTGTGAAGTTCCAACCCAGATCCCATCTGAAGTCATGAATGATCAACGGAGTCAGGTTGATTGTCAACTCAATACCTTTGTTTCGCACATCCCCAAGATTACTTACCATACTGAAGAATCCGCTTGACGGGTCGCGAGGCAATACTTCGATCAATCCTTCCGTAAATTTGTTATAGTAGGAAAAATCGATACCGATACGATTATCCAACAGCCTTAATTCGGCTCCGATTTCAAATTCTTTGGTAAGCTCCGGTTCCAGCTCCGTATTACCCAACCGGTCTGATAATGTGTATGAGTTTACGCCTCCAAGCGGGAATGTAAGATCATCCACATTCGGATAACCCGGATTGATTGATAATCCGGATACATAGCGGTTGTAGATATAATAGGGTTCATAATCGTTACCCGTCATACCGTAAGCAACCCTGAGTTTTGCAAAATCCAGAAAGCCGGTATTCATATTCCGCTGGCGCATAAAATCCGTTACAAGGAAACTGAATGTGGCGCCCGGGTAGAAATAGGAACGTTTATCGACCGGAAGCGTTGATGACCAGTCGTTTCTGGCAGTCAGCGTCAGGTAGGCAAAGTCACTGTAGCCCAGGTCTGCACTGGCATATCCGCCGACGATCCGGTGTTTTTCATTGTATTGTTCCGAAACGGAGGGCGAAAGAGAGTTGATCAGGTTGTAAAAACCCGGTATATCAATCGAATTCACCCTGCCCATTAGCCAGTTGTATGAACGCTCGTTGACGTTGTAACCCAGAATTGCATTTATGGAGAAATTACCGGCAATCCGGCCGTTGTATGTGGCGAACACATCGTGGTTTAATTGTACGCGTTCCCTGCGGCGTTCTTCATATTTACCCACATTGGAAGGTCCGTCTGTCGCATTCGGAGAGTCTTCGGAGAATGAAACAATCGATTCGTACATTTCCGTGCGTGATGTTTCATAGTCTCCTCCGAAGCGGTAAGTAAGAACTAATCCGTCAATGATGTCGACGTTGATTTCCGCTTTTCCGAATATTTTTTGTTTGTTTTGCGTTGCGCCGTTCTCATTCAGTATGAAATAAGGATTTAAACCGTAAGGAGTAAAGTAGGTGTCTAAATCGTAAAATGGTGCCTTGTAGTCTTTCATATCCACGATGGAAATCTCAGTCGGGACTTCCTGTAACGAGCGGAATAAAGAAGTTCCTTGTCCGGAACCGATCGTTTTGTTTTTTTCAGTACTGAAATTGACCGAAGAACTGATCGTAACCCGGTTGGCTTTATGTGAACCTCTTGTTGCTAACGTATACCGGTCGTACGAGTCATTATCTGTTGGAATGGGACCGTCCGAATGATTTTGTGAAAATGAAAAGAAATAATTCGTCTTATCGTTTCCACCATTTAACGACAGTGAGTTTTTGTATCCTACTCCTGTTTCATAAAAATCGCGGATACGATTATCCAGGTATACATAAGGTTTAATCTGCTGGCTGTTGTTGACAACATTCCCCCATACACGGTCCTTTCCGTCAAACGGAGCGCCCCAGTTGCCGTTCTCGTTCAATGCACGGTCACCGCTCCAGCCTTGTCCGAACTGTTTTTGTTCTTTGGGTAAGAATCCGACTCTCGAAAGGGTGATACCTCCGTCATATTCCAGTTGTATGCGGTTATTGGTGTTGCTTCCCGATTTGGTGGTAATCATAATAACCCCATTTGCGGCGCGTGAACCGTATAATGCGGTAGCAGCAGCCCCTTTTAGGACGGTCATGTTTTCGATATCGTCCGGATTGAGCGCGTTAATACCCGAACCGAAATCCACCTGATTGTTCAGGTTGTTATTTGTATCGTCATCACCCCGGTTCTGCTCATTAGTTAAGGGAACGCCATCCACAATATAAAGAGGTTGATTTTTACCGAAAGTGGATGCTCCGCGGATGATCACGTTTTGTGTAGTACCGGGGCCGGGAGATGATGATACTTCCAGTCCGGCGACTTTACCTTGCAATGCGGCCATCGGATTGCTGCGTTGCGAGGATGCAATGTCACTGCCGCTGATTGCGGTAGCAGCATACCCTAACGCTTTCTTTTCACGTGAAAGACCTAAGGCTGTTATGACAACTTCTTCAAGCTGTAGGTTGGATGACAACATGATTGTCATGTGTTGAGAAGTCGCTTTAACTTCTTTTGTTGCCATCCCTACATAAGAGACCTGTAATGTTGTTGCATTTTCGGGAACATTTAATCTGAAGTTTCCATCTATATCAGTGGCTGTGCCAATAGATGTCTGTCCTTTGACAATCACTGTCGCTCCCATGATCGGCTCGCCGTCTTCTTCGGAAATGACCGTACCGGTCACTTGCAATGTCTGAGCAGCTGCAAATCCGATGCTGACAAATAAGCATAAGAATAGGTAAATTAATTTTCTCATAGACATACGTTTTTTGATTAATGAAACTTTGATAATAAAACAAAATTATTGAATTTAAATTTTTTATATTTAAGTGGTAACCTATATAGCATGCAAAAGTAGCATTTTGTTCTAAAAAAACAAAATTAAAGAGCTTTTTTTTATTGTTTTAATAAAAATGTGTCTAAGTGTTACTATTTGTGTGGTGACAAAATGGTAACTATATTCCTTTTTTTATTTAATATTGTAAGTGGTATTATAAAGGAATTCGGCAAGTAGGTGGTCGTCCTGAAACATTTTGATATTTTCAGGAAGAATGGGTTGCCCTAAATATACATGCAGGGTTTGTCCTTTTTTATTGAATGCCTCCTTTGCAACCCGTAATACGCGTAATTTCCAACTGATACGACCCAGGCGATAAAAGAATCTGGAATTAAGGCAGTCAAAATAAACAGGAATAACCGGAACATTGGCTTTTCGTATCAGACGTATGATGCTGTGTGTCCATGGCAGGTCACATACTTTTTTTTGTTTTTTGTCATAGAATGACATAGCGCCGGCGGGAAAAAATCCCATAGGATGCCCGTTTTTTAATTGTGAAAAAGAAAGGCGGATTCCGTTTACATTTTTATTATTGCCACCCTGATCATCATCTGTTTTGGGTATAACAGAAATAAAGTTGTCCTCCATCGCTGAAATGTGTGCCAGAATTTCGTTGACCATCACACGGAAGTCAGGGCGAATGGATGCGAAAATATCGATCAGGATAATGCCGTCAAGGGAACCGATGGGATGGTTGGAGACCGTAATAAAAGCTCCTTCCGGAAGATGGTTGAGGATTTCCCTGTTGTGGACTTCATAATGGACATCCATCATAGGATCATTCAGCATTGCGGATGTAAAATCCGATCCGCGCAGATGATAATGATTGGCATGTATTTGATTGACTTTGTCCATGTCAATCCAACGAAATAATTTTTTTAAAAAATAAAAACCTGCGCGCGTTTTGAAAAAAGGCACCCACTTCTGTACTTCTTCAAAATCCAATACCGTTTTTTTCATCTTTCAATAAATGAAGCGCAAATATTTTCGTGTTTATGTATCGATATTAACAGAATGATATTTAAGATGACTATTTCATAAAAGAAATAGAACCAGGTGTAACCTGTTAATACGGCAATAAAAAGTATGATTGTACGCCCGTTGAATGTCATCAGGTCTATAAATCTTTTCATCAGGTATCCGCTTTGACGACGAAAATCGATGCGTATGTCTTCCGGAATATCGTCTCCGTATTTCGAATGGAAATTTTTAAGCATTAGTTGCAATTTGGGAGTAACGGTTTCCTGTAGTGAAGTGTAACCCATATAAAAGAAAAACAGAACTTTTCCTACTCCGGGTTTCATATTTTTATATTGTGTACGGATTTCGTCGAAATTCTGAAATTCGTACCCTTTTTCCTTACTTACGAAATAGAGATGGAGCGTTTTGTAATAATCGGTTATGTTGGCTTGTATGAGGTGCGATAAACCGGATAGGACGGCTGGAATGAAAAAGATCCATGTGCCGTACTCGTGATTAAGCCTTAATGCTAAAAAGATATAGATTAAGGCAAACCAGATATCGCCGGCAAGACCGTCAAGAATACGTCCTATTTTTGATTTAATACCGGTAAGGCGTGCCAGCTGACCGTCAACACAGTCAAGGATATTTGCAATAACGAGACAAAGTATACCAAGTAGGGTAAAGCGAATGTTATCATAGTAGAAAAGCGGACCTGTCGCAGCGCCGACAAAAATAGAAACGATAGTTACCATATTGGGGGTAATACCCGTGTTGCGGAGTAATTTTGCTATGCGAAAGCCGACGGGGCGGTAAAACCACTGGTCTATGTAATTTTCTGTTTCAATGGATTTAAGTGAGGCTTCGTATTCTTTATCGGATGTATTGCTCATTTTTGTTTACTTGTAAGAATAGCCTCCGTCGGCTATAATGATTTCTCCGTTGATATAAGAGTTTTCGACTAATAATTTATAAACTCCGGCCAGCTCGTCCGGGTCGCAGAAGCGTCCCAGAGCTATTTTATTTTCTATATTTTTGCGTATCTCAGCCGGCTTGTTTTTCTGCCATTCGGTATTAACGAATCCGGGGGCTACGGCATTGACACGTATCTGGTATGGCGCCATAAATTTTACAAGATTCTTTACGAGTGCATGTATTGCAGCTTTTGTAACGCCGTATGACAGTGACATGGCATGCGGCAAAATCCCCATGAGAGAACCGGTGAATAGAATGCTTCCGCCATTATTGATATTTCCGATCAATCGTTGAAGCAAAAATGTCGGATAATGTACGTTTGCAAAAAAGACCCGTTCCCAGTCTTCGTATTTCATTTCTTCGAAATTGTCGCGACAGGTAAGCCCTGCATTGAATACAATCACATCCAGCTTTATATCCCTCGAAGTTATATGATGAAAAATGATATCAATCGCTTTCTTATCAGAACTGTCTGCCTGTAGCGCCGTTACATCTACCTTACATTCATGACGCAGCTCGGCACATGTTTTTTGTGCTGTTATCGTGTCGGTGCCATAAGTCAGCAGCAGGTCATAACCCATTTTTCCGAGGCATTTTGCTACGGAATAACCTATGCCTTTGGTGCCACCGGTTATCAATGCGTATTTAGACATCTTTTTATTTTTTCTTTTTACCGGATGAGGCCGGTTTTTTTTCACTAACCTTAAATCCTTTTATCGTAACCGGCTTTGCATTACGTTCTTTCTGGAGAGAATTTTCATAAGAGTCGTGTATTGTTTTTTTTATGGAGGAAGAAGACACTCCCGAACCATATGGAAAATAAAAGACTTCCACGCCTAAATCTTTCAGATAATCGTATTTTCCGACCCAGTCATCACCAACGACGAATGCATCTATATTCAGTTTTTTAACAATTTCAGTATGATCAAGTGTACGTTGAGGAATTACGATGTCCGGAGTTTTTAATGCTTCTATGATCTGGAGCCTTTCATTGAACGGAATGATCGGCTGGTCTTTATAGGAAGAAACCAGTTCATCCGTGCTTACTCCCACAATCAGTATATCACCGAGGCTGCGTGCATAATTGATCATCCGCAAATGATTGAAGTGAAACATGTCGAATGTTCCTGATGTATATACGATAATTTTATCTTTTAACATAGTTTTTGAATTTGCAATTGATAATAGGCAATTGACAATTTGTGCGCTATGCGTACCTTATTCGTCTTTTGTGAGATCCAGTTTTTCTTTGTCGCCGCTTCTGTCTACATATTGTTTTCGTAACGGATTTGCTGTCGCAGCAAGGTGTTTTTTTCTGTTTCTGTAAACGTCTATAAGTGTATATAGTGCATGGCGTAATGAGCCTTCGGATGCCATATTTTTTCCGGCAATGTCATAGGCTGTTCCATGGGCCGGTGATGTGCGGATAACCGATAATCCGGCCGTGAAATTGACTCCGTCATCCATAGACAGGGCTTTGAAAGGAGCAAGGCCCTGATCATGATACATCGCGAGTACTCCGTCAAACAGCTGGTATGTCTGTGCTCCAAAGAATCCATCGGCAGCATAAGGGCCGAAAACCGATATGCCGTTTTTGTCCGCCTCTTCTATGGCCGGCATAATGATATTGGTTTCTTCATTTCCGATAAGCCCGTTATCTCCTGCATGAGGGTTTAATGACAAAACGGCTATGCGTGGACGTATAATGCCAAAATCTTCGCGCAAAGATTTATTGAATATAGTCAGTTTTTCCAGTATACCGGCAGTTGTCAGCTGCTGTTTAACTTCTGACAACGGAATATGTCCTGTCACTAATGCTACACGCATGTAATCATTGAGCAGGATCATGAGGGATTTATGATTGTTATCTCCGAAATTTTTTTCCAGATATTCCGTATGTCCCGGAAAATTGAAATCTTTGCTTTGTATGTTATGTTTATTAATCGGCGCTGTTAACAGCGCATCGATCGTGCCTTTTTTCAGGTCGGAGACAACTGCTTCGAGTGACATATAAGCCGCCTTACCTCCGGCTTCGGTCGATTGTCCCGGCTCTATCTGTATATTGTCGTCAACACAACGAATCAGATTTAATTTTCCATGAACAGCTTTCTGTGCGTCGTGTATTATATGTATTTCTGCCGGTGTTATTTCTGCAGTTTCGAGTATTTTGTTGTAAAATGACGCTGTTTTTTGTGAACCATATAAAATCGGTATACAAAGTTCAAACATTCTGGGATCGGAGAATGCTTTCAAAATTACTTCATAACCAATACCATTGCTGTCTCCTTGTGAAATTCCTACTTTCATCAGTTTTTCTTCCATGCAGTTTATTCTTTCTTTTGATCATCATCAGTAGCATCCCCGGACTTGGCTCCCTGTTCGTCGGGAAAGCGTGTTGTTTGTAACGCGGCTTCCAGGCGGCGGATATAACTACGTTTATCTTTTTGCGGCTCATATACAAAGCCTTCAGTTACTATAATACGTTTATTCGGCTCATCAACGCGCGCATAGCTGACAAATGGTCCGCCCATCATGTCGCCGCCTTCCATTCGCCACAAACCGCGTAATACACCGCAATATTTGCCGTGCAATGTCATCGCATGATAATCGACAACACGCTTTTCCGTGGACATATAAGAACCCGGGAATGAGCCGGGAACCATTTGTTTGGCGAATGAGTCACGTTTTGCTACCAGATAATCAAGGGTGAAGGTGTTCGGGTCTTCAAACGGGAAACTGTAAACAAGTAAGTCCATACGTCCGACGGCAGCGTCATTGGAGAACCAGAGACCGTCTTCTCCATCCTTGAATGACAGGATATCGGATGGGGCATTTAATGTGATGCCAAACTTAGCTTTTACTTTTTCCATCACAATGGGACTGTATGTCTGATACAGAAATTCTCTTGTGCGTTTCATTTCTTCTTTTGTGAAGAAATCAACAATAGTGCGTTGATTTTCCGAAAGAAAAGTTTCAAGTGACTGATCATCGGGCGCGTTTAGATAAACCACCATCTGTCCTCTGGCCCATTTGTCGGATTCTTTGAGAAGTGACACTTTCGTGTATAGGTTTTTGTCAATATTTACAATCAGAATATTTCGGACATATCTCAATAAACCGTCAAATTGATCAGGCCTGGCATAAGTATACCTCATCGAGGATTCGGGTTGCGGAAGATACGGAATCGGGGAGGTTAATTCTTCTTTTACTGCAGAACCGGCATTACCATCCCATGCAGCTTTATCCATAACAACAATCACTTCGTATGCTATACCTGTTGCGCGTGACAATGTAGAACCGGATCCGGAGCCACATGAACTTAATCCCAAAGTTAAGGATATCAATGCTATAAAAACAATAGGTCTCATATTAGTTCAGTTTTGGTGTGTTAATTATTCTACAAATATAGTACATTCTGTGCAAATAAGTATCATTTTTTATTATTTTTTGCGGTAGAAAGCATACCGCACGCCGCAGAGATATCTTCGCCGCGAGACGTTCTTATTGTGCATATTACACCTAAGGAATTTAGTAAATCACGAAATCTTTCCATTTTTCGTTCATGACTGCTATGAAGATTAACCCCGGGTATCGCATGAAATTTTATCAGGTTTATGCGACAATCCAGCCCCTTCAGCAGATGAGCCAGTTCTCTTGCGTGCTGCTCCGTATCATTCAGATTTTCAAACATGATGTATTCGAAAGATACCCGTCGCTGATGTGAGAAGTCGTATTCATGCAGCAGGTCAATAATGCTGTCTATATGAAATACTTTTTCGACCGGCATAAGTGAAAGACGTTCTTCATGATAGGGGGAATGCAGGCTGATAGCAAGATGACAGTTGCTTTCCTCGAGGAAGCGTTTCAGGCCCGGAATGAGGCCTATCGTCGATACCGTTATACGTTTCGGACTCCAGCCGTAACCATAGGATGAGGTAAGTATTTCAAGAACTTTGAATAGTTCGCCGGTATTATCTAAAGGCTCTCCCATTCCCATAAATACCACATTCGTCAACTCTTCGCTTTCCGGGATTGACTGTATTTGGTTTAGGATCTCATTCGCCGTAAGTTGTGCGGAGAATCCCTGCTTACCTGTCATGCAGAAAAGGCAGTTCATTTTACATCCTACCTGCGAAGAAACGCAAAGGGTAGCTCTTTCTTTCGACGGTATATATACGGATTCAATGAATTGGGTATTATTGTTTACTGCAAACAGGTATTTGATTGTGCCGTCAGCCGATTGTATTGCTTCAGCCGGAGGTCTGTTCCCAATTTCGTAATGGGATGCTAATAATTCACGTTTATTAGCGGCAATATTGCTCATCTCGTCGACAGATTGTATTTTTTTCTTGTAGAGCCAGTCTGCCATTTGTTTTGCGGCATAGACAGGAAGCGATACGTGTGATGCCACGGCTTTCAGTTCTTCCAACGTCATGCCCATCAAGTATTTTTTATTTTCCATATCTTGTATACATTATAAAAAAAGCCGTCGCACAACATTGCATTGAGCGACAGCTTTTTATTTATTTTTTATCTTACAGGCGCTTTTAATAAAAACGTATGCGGTTATCTTCTATTTTAGCATTCTGTTGCATATACCGGAATACAAGTCCGCCGACACGGTAAGAGCTATTTGCTTCCAGCATACTGATTTGTCTCTTTTCATCGTATGAGCTATTGTCATTCGTGCGGTTTATTACCTCAAATACATAAACACCGTTATTGCCGGCGACAGGTTCGCTGACTTTGTTTAGTGGAGTAGCTGTGACTAATGCATTCAGTTTGGGTTCAACGCCAATGTTGGTAATACGCGACGTTGCCATTGTAATGAATCTGACCGTATCCGGATTCGTATTCATAGCATCTGCATAAGCTGTAATGGTTGATAGATTTTTTGACTTGAGATTTGCTGCAAGTTCTTCTCCTTTTTTTCTGGCTGCAAGTTCCGCTTTTAACTGAGGAGTTACGGATGCCAGTGACTGGTAGCCTTCCGGAAGCCTTCCTTTGTGGGTTGCTACAACGAATTTGTCATCACATTCGTTAATTTCGGAAATCTGTCCTTTTTTACTATTGAAAGCCCAGCGAACCACCTGACGTGCACCCGTAATATTGCCGATAGCCATATCTGTGTTATATACACGTGCATTCGCAATCAGGTTATAACCGTTTTCTTTTGCTGCCGTTTCCATTTTTTCAGGACTGTTATTCTTTGCAATAAACTGGCTGAGGGTATTATACAACTGGCTGCGTGTTGCAGAACTAGGGGTTACCGTATAAACAATATCCGCAACTTTATACTTAGGTACATTCCGGGTTCTGTCCGTAACCTTTACAATATGCATTCCGTAATTCGATTTTACAATAGCGCTTTGACCGACAGGCAGGGAAAATACGGTTTTTTTGAACTCTTCATTGATACCCTGTAACGCGCCTGCCTCAGTTAGCCAACCGATTTTCCCACTGTTTTCCGCCATTTGGTCTACAGAATGTTTCTGTACCAACTCGGCAAAATCCGCTCCGTTTTTGATTACATTTAAAATACTGTCGGCATAAGCTTTTGTTTCGGCTTCTGTGGCACGTAGAGCCAACAGCATTTCCGAAACATGTACAGAGTCTGCATTTTCAGTTTTGTCGACGAGTTTCAGGATCCGGTATTGATTGTCTTTGAATATGGGGCCTTCAATATCACCGATTTCTGCCGACAGAACAAAATCTATCGCATCTCTGTCTGTACTGAATCCTTTTTCCGAAAAGAACGCGTTTACATATTTGCGTTCCGATTTTTCATTTGTCAGCGCAGCTATATTATCAGTGGTCGTCAGTTCTGTAAGTATGGCATCCATTTCTTTTGCAACCTGATCATAGTCATTTTGACTGGGAACGATGTCAACTGCAATATAATCAATGATACACGCTTCCTGTTGACGGAACATTTCCTTCCGTTCGTTGTATAGTTTTTCTATTTCCGAAGCAGGTATGTTAATGGTAGAATCGGCAGCGTTTGCAAAAGATTCCATGACATATGCGATATCGGAACTTACGGATGAACTGTTAAAGGCATCTTTGGCTTCAAGTGAGTTTGCTACAACTGCTTTACTGAGCAATGTTGTGTATTTTTCGGTCAGGCGGTTGCGTTTTATGTTTTTCTCCCAGAACATCCACAGAGCTTTACCTTGTAACAATTGTCCCTGAACATTTTCAGGGTAGCTTTCAATGTTTTTAATCTGATTTAAGAACATGATCACGGCATTTCTGTCAAAACCTCCCGTTTGAGGATTCTGGAACATCGGCAACTGAAGAAGAATCGGTGATATATTTTCACCTTCAACCATATCGGTCATTTCCTGAGATGTAACAACGATACCCAGGTCTTCCAGGCGCGGGTCCATGATATTCTCCATTACCACCTCTTCATAAACAGACTGGCGAATCTGGTTCATATAACTTTCAGAAAGATTGGTGGTGCCTGTCTGAAGTTTATATATTTCCGTCAACTCGTTTTCGCGGTTCATATAATCCTGATAATCCACAGCATTACCGTTTACAACGATCACATTGTTCTGGTTTCTGTTAATAAAAGAAGAACCCGAGTTCAGAAGGTCTCCGATAATAAAAGCAAATAAAGCCACACCTACAATGGTGACCAATAGTCCGGCTTTGTTTCTTATTTTTTCCAGTGTTGCCATTTTATAATTTATTACAATTAATATTCATTTAATCAGAGTTTTATGTTTGTAAAATATAAAGTGCTCCCATTTAAGGGCACAAAGGTATAAAAAAAATAAAAACGAACATAAAAAATACTCTTTTTTTTGAGGCAGAATGATTTTTATTCTGATTCCTGTATATTTACAAGAAGATTGTTCTCGGAAATGATGGAATCCTGATTGTTTTCATGGATAGTTGCCGGATTTTTTTCTTCGTTATTCAGGGACTCCGGAGGGATTGAGTCGCCGGCAATTGCCCGGCGTTGCATATCTACAGGTATATCCGCACTGGAATTATAAATTTCGTATATGCTCATATCCTGATTGGAGCGGAAACCGATCCCCGTATTTATATTCTCTCCTTTTGAAATGTGTATGAAGGAATCCGAATAGATGGTTTCTTTATTCTGGTCCCAGAACAGTTGTGATGTCTGAAAACGTTCGCCTTTGAGATTTGAAATGTCGACATGTCCGTTTAATTCCCATAGCTTGCGGCGTTCATAATAATAGGCCGTGTCGGCCTTGATACTCGCTTCGACATTAAACATTGTATCAAATTTTTCAAGATAGACTCCGTCCGGGAAATACCAATAAGGCTCGGAGGCTTTGCCAAACATCAGCCATGTTGCGGCTATGAGTTTGTATTTTGTCACTCCGGAATCTGATATAAGCGTTTCTACATTTGTTTCTTTTAAAGTATGGGAGGTCTGAGGGTCGAAGATCACCTCGACCGTGTCTTTTTTTTCTCTTATGCAGGAAGCAAAGAAAGAGAGAGGCATAGCAATTGTCAGTAATAGAATTGCCATGCCTCTTAAAGGATTTATTTTGCGACTCGTCATTGAAAAAGGAGTCTCTTGTTTATCTGATTCTTACCGTTTCTCCGATCCATCCTCCGATTGAAAAGCTATCGCCTGCATTTAGGGATGGGTGCATAAAGACTTCTTCTTTTGTTGGGTAATATTTGCTGTAAGTAGCGATTAGTCTTGACGCTTCGTCGGCTATAGACGGATCTACCTGGCGCGCTCTCTCTAATTTGTCAACAACAGCATAATAGACACATTTCGTAAGTACCGGATCGTCAGGGAAAATACCTCTGGCTCCTGCCGCATAAGCCTGGGCAATCAGGATATATGCACGGCCGTAACTGGGCTTTTCGGCAATACATTTCTGGCTGTATTGTTTGGTTTTAACGTATTGCCCTTGTTGGCTGGCCATAGCTCCTAAAGCGTAATAAAGATCGGCCTTTATATCAGGATTGTCGGACATGCTGATGGCTTCATTGTAATATTTTTCGGCTGTGGTGTAATCTTTATCCTTAAAGGCTTTGGTGCCAAGTCCCATTGCGGATTCTGCAGTGGGCTCCATCTTGTGGGAATATACTGCCGCAGCGATGTATGCATCCGATTCTTTGCAACCTACACGACGGAGCAGTGTCATTGTTTCTTTTAAGAAGTCAAGGTTGTCTTTGTTCTCTTCTATTTTGGATGCATAGATACTTTGCAATGTTTCACAATCTGCCGCACCGCTTGCCGCGAAATTCTGTTCGATCTCCGTTTTACGGGTAAGAATATTTTCGGCGTCTTTCTCATTATTGGCGGCTTCCGCTGCTGCGTATTGAACGTCAAGTATGGTGGAACATTTCAGAAAGTCATTAACATATTGGGATTTATATTTATCCATATCGCCTTGCATTAGTTTGAAAGAGGCGAACATATAAAGCGATACCGCCAAGGGTTCTGTCTTATCTTTGAATTCGTCGATAACCTCTCCGGTCCACTTATAGATCACATTCGGATCTGTATTTTCTCCTTTAAGCTGGTTGTAACTTTGCGCTTTACGTGAAACAATCCAATCTTTACCGTATTGTTTGTCGTTTCCGAAATATTTTACGCGATCGTCGTATAATTTCATCAAATCACTGATAAGCGCTTCTTTCTTGGCCGCATCTGTTTCCTGGGAGATCTGCCAGTTAATGATGTTAACACCGTAAACATAAATGTTTTTGTTCGATGCAGGACATTCGTCATATGCTATTTTCCAGAAAGGATACGCATCTTTGAAATTGTTTGATTTCGCATATGGAATAAACAAACTGATATTAGTAAGACAACGAATGCTGTCTTCGCCGGAACCGTAAGGCGTTCCGTTATCCACCCCTTTTTGTGCATTTACACCTGCTGTTATTAAAATGCTTACAGCTAATAGAAAAATTTTGCTCTTCATTTCTTATTTAATTTAAGTTGTTTGACCTCTATTCTACTCTTCTCTTAAAGAACCAATGTTCATTAAACGTATAGCTTAATGTCATTCTCAGATAGTTCTCATCAATCATTGTCTTGGCATCCGGTTTTATTTTTACGTATTCGAACGATAAATTGATAAAAGAACGGGCGTCGCTTATCGGAAAGCCTAATCCCATCGTCGCGCAGTATTCTTTGTAATCATTTCCGTCTACCTGAACATATGAGTTAGCGTAATTCAGACCTAATCTGTACCTCATACGGTTGTAATACGGCCGGGAAAACAAATTCGGAATATATTCAATACCGGTGCTGATTTTAGAGCGGTTTTTGAATTCTCCATTTTTGCCGGCGAATGACGCTTTACTCCATTCCTGATACGAAAAATCCGCAGCTGCGATAAATTTATTATCCTTTACATATGAAACACCGATTCCATATCCGACAGGAATATCGTATGCCAGATCTTTAATGGTGTCTGAGGATACGGTTTCCGAGCCATTTACGACCATTTCGTATGTGTCGCTGTTGAGACGCTTTTTCGGTGCAAATGTTAAACCGAGTATTAAATTATCGGTTTTACTTAACGGATGTGTATATTGCAGTCCGAAGTCAAAAGTCGCTGCACTGAGCTTGAATTTTTTCGAACTGTAAAGACTTGTTGAACTCGACGATACATAATACGTTGTGGTACTATGCGTATTTGATCCGAATAAATAATTTATATTGGCACCTACAGAAAGACGCTTCTTCCATATATCAATAGACAATCCGGCGTATAATTGGTTTAATCCGCCTGTGCCGTTAAATGTTTCTACATATTCCTGACCTTCGGATGTCTTTGTTTCCCCAAAACTGTATCCTACATGTGTATATGGCAATAATCCGACACTCATGGCTATTTGCTTGTATACGGGAAATTGCATCGCCATATATTCAACATTACCATTGACATCGTTTTGTTTGTTTGTTCCGTCGTTATACCATGACAGTTGAGCGGATGCCCCGAAGTCGAAAAGAAAAGTCATGGAGTCCATACTTGAATATGATGCCGGGTTCATAGGATTAATCTGTTTTGACGAACGCAACCCTATTCCGACTCCTCCCATTGACCTTCCGGCTCCGAATGAGCGATTGGCCAATTCACCATATCCGTAACGAGTATAAGGAGAATTCGTGCTGTTTTGAGCCGTCAAAGAGACCGCTAAAAAAGACAAAAACCCTGATACGATAATCAGATTAATTCTTTTTTGCATTGTATTCCAATATTCTGTTTAAACCAACTAATACCAAATTAGCGTCTGCAAAGATGTGATTTTTCAGCCGTCTTTCAAAATAAAAAGAGTGGCCTCCTGTTAAAAAAATGAAAATGTCACAATATTTTGCTTTCAGCATATCAATATATCCATCCATTTCATAAACGATACCGTTTACTACTCCTGCCAAAATCGCCGATTCGGTACTTGTGCCTATCAACGGAACGTCATCTTTTTCTTTCACTAATGGTAGTCGTTTGGTGAATTGATTGAGCGAACGAAAACGGGTCGTTAGCCCGGGCGAAATATTTCCTCCTTTGTAAATACCTGGCGCTTCGATTATTTCATAAGTAATTGCAGTTCCCGCATCAATAATCAGTATATTTTGTTCCGGTTGCAGGTAATTTGCGCCGACAACCGCTGCTACTCTATCTTTCCCCAAGGTGTTTTTGGTTTCATATTCAATGCTAACAGGAACAGGTATATGTTCGTCAAGCCACAAAAAGCAGGATAATTTCTCTGTCAAAGAGTTAGTTAATGTGTCATTTTTCTCTATTACGGAAGACATAATACCTTTGTCCGGATGATATTGTCCGAATATTTCATTAACCCATGACATATCACTATTTTCTTTAAAAAAAGACGCTATGATATGTTCACCGTCGAACACAGCAACCTTCAGCATTGTGTTTCCTTGCTCTACGACTAGATTCACCTTTTCGAAAAATTGAATTCGGATGGCAAAGATAGTGTAAGCCGGGAAAAGTACAAAACAAATTTATTTGTTTTTATTGAACGCTTACTCTGTTAATGAATCTTCCACTTACGAGGTAGATATATTGTGTTGTGATATGTTGAAAAAAAAACGAATGGTTTTTATTTTCATTATGATTTTTTTTGTAATTATGCACTTTGTTAAATTAAATGAATTGATGACCATGAAGAAGTTTTTACCGGTTTTTTTTATGTTTGCGTTTTTGTGCATTGGTAATGCGCAAAATATTCAGTTGCATTATGATTTCGGAAGGTTTGCTTATGATGATGACCTGACAGGCAGGCCTTTGCTTACATCAACCGTTGAAATGTTTAAGGTAGACAAATGGGGGAGTACCTATTTCTTTGTTGATATGGATTATAAATCGACGGGAGTTGCTTCGGCCTATTGGGAGATCGCCCGTGAGTTGAAGTTCTGGAAAGGACCTTTTTCTGCACACGTAGAATATAACGGAGGACTGAACTATATACGGAATTCTTTTCTTTTGGGTGCTACCTATACATACAATAGCACAGACTTCGGTAAGGGTTATTCTTTCAGTGCTATGTATAAATGTATTCAGAAACATTCAGTGGAAGAGACTTCCGGAGAGGGTGAAACAACGATAACGGAAGAGCCGAATAATTTCCAGCTTACGGGTACATGGTATCTGCATTTTGCAAAGAACAGGAGTTGTACATTTACAGGATTTGCTGATTTCTGGCGTGAAAAAACGGTTAATGGTGACTTTATATTCCTTTCCGAGCCACAGTTCTGGTTTCATCTGAATAAGTTGAAAGGGGTTGATGATAACTTTAATCTGAGTATTGGTACGGAGGTGGAATTCAGCTATAATTTTGCTGCCCGCGATGGATTTTATGTTATTCCTACTGCAGCAATAAGGTGGGATTTCTGAAATGATTCTAAAATAATCTATATGGACATGCTTACAAAATTATTCGGATTTGACCCGAAGAAAACAACGGTAAAGACCGAGATCCTTGCCGGTATAACTACATTTCTCACAATGTCGTACATTTTGGCCGTCAACCCTTCTATTCTGGGAGAGACGGGAATGGATAAAGGCGCTTTATTTACGACAACGGCATTGGTTTCCATCATCGCGACCGTAATTATGGCTTTTTGGGCAAAACTTCCGTTCGGACTGGCTCCGGGAATGGGCCTGAACGCCTTTTTCGCTTATACAGTTTGTCTTTCGATGGGTTACAGTTGGCAGTTTGCTTTAACGGCAGTGTTTATTGAAGGTATAATATTTATTATACTTACCGCAACGAATCTGCGGGAATTGATTGTAAATGCCATACCGGCTTCACTGCGTCATGCAATCGGAGCGGGTATAGGATTGTTCATTGCATTTGTCGGTCTTAAAAGCGGGGGCATAATTGTTTCAGATGCGGCAACATTTGTTACCCTGGGTGATATAACAACCGGTATGGCGCTTCTGGCTGTAATCGGTATCATCCTTACCGGGATGATGGTTATATTAAAAGTGCCCGGCGCTTTATTGATCGGTATTCTCGGTACGACAATAATCGGTATTCCTATGGGAATAACACATTATAGCGGCGTAACAAGCGTACCTCCCTCCGTAGAGCCGATATTCGGACAATTAGAAACGGATCCGGCAAAGATTTTCACCTTGGACATGCTGATTGTTGTATTCACATTTTTGTTTGTCGATATGTTTGATACCATCGGAACCCTTGTTAGTGTTGCATCAAAAGCCGGACTTGTAAAAGAAGACGGGAAGGTTATTAATATAAACAAAGCTTTTATGGCTGATGCTATAGGTACTACCGTAGGCGCGGTTTTCGGATCAAGTACGGTAACCACTTATGTGGAAAGTGCATCAGGAGTGGCACAGGGAGGACGTTCAGGCCTGACGGCTTTTGTTATTGCCGTATGTTTTGCCGTGTCTCTGTTATTTGCGCCTGTTTTTATGGCAATACCGGGGGCGGCAACATGTCCGGTTCTGGTGATTGTGGGATTATTCATGCTGAGCTCAATCCGGAATATTAATCTGGATGAATATTCCGAGTCTATTCCGGCATTCATCTGCATCATATTAATTCCGATGGCATATAGTATTTCCGACGGCATACTGATTGGCCTGATAAGTTATGTTTTGCTGAATATGTTATGTGGTAAATTTGACAAACTGACACCGGCAATGTATATTCTTGCCGCCTTATTTATGTTGAAATATATCTTTATTTGATGACGGGGATTGTCGGTGTATTGTTAATTTAATTTCAGATAGCAATAGATGGGGTAGTGGTCGGATAAGTTTACGCGCGTGTCGACACGGCAGTTATACGCATCCATACTTGATGAGTGGAGGATATGATCGATGCGGAACAGGAAAAAATTCTGATTGTATGAGATCCCCATGCCGAAACCGGATTCTGCGTATGCGTCAGCAAGAGGACCCTGAATTGTCCGGAGCGCGTATGATATGGGGGTATCGTTGAAATCCCCGCATACGATTGTATAATATCCATTCGTCTTATGTATCTCACCGGCAATTGCTTCAGCCTGTTTTGCACGCGTCCGGAATGCTTGCCCTAGTTTTTGCTGTATCGAACCACGAAGCCCGTCAAACGACTCTATGCTGACATGGGTGATCATATCCGAATATTTGGAACGGTCTTCCGCAGTCAGTTTAAAAGATTCCAGATGATTATTCACAACAACGACTTTTTTTCCACGTATATTTATTTCGTGGATGGAAGAGCCGTTATATCTGGAAGAAAACGGAATTCTCCGTGAGTTTGTAATCGGAAATTTTGATAAGACGGCTAATCCGTATTTATAGCGTTTGTTTTCAGGAGATGAAAAAATAATTTCCGCAATATAGGGATACATCGATAACGCCTCTGCGACATCTTTGGAATTCATCAGGTTGTTGCGGGAACTGACCATATATTCCTGCAAGCAGACGATGTCGGCTTCCGATTCTGCAATATATTGTATGATCTTATTGGGAGATTCTTTTGTATGGTCTTTGTAGGCAAAGCTCATCACGTTGTAGGACAGAACTTTTATCAGATCTTCCTGCGGTAACACTTTCGTTTTTAAATGGAACGGGCAAAAACGGGACAGGGGATTCCAGCAAATAGCGAAAGCTGCAATCAGTGTAAATACTAACAACCACTTTTTTGTAATCAGCCAATAGGCAAGAAAAACGATATTAGCAAACAATAGTATCGGAAATGCCAGTCCGAGATAGGCAAATAGTATGTATTTCTCCGGCGATATAATGTCCGAATAGGCAGACGCAACAAAAAATAACACTAAAATAATATTCAGTGAGGCGAAAAAAGAGTGAAACAATAGCTTGAATGGTGTATACCATTTCATTTTTTTATTTTCTACTTGCATCAAATAATTTCTTTTTTTCTTCGGCAGACAGGCTTTCGTATCCTGATCGTTTCAGTTTATCCAGAATTTCGTCAATAATTTGATTTTCTTCATTTTTA
>JAITVS010000159.1 GCA_031285685.1 Tannerella sp. | reverse complement strand
CTGTTGCGGAGGAAATTCATATCCAACCCAATATCTGTAATTGTAGTAGTTTCCCATTTCAGCTTTGAATTGGCTAAAGAGGTAAGCGCAGCTCCGGAAGACAGTTCCCCGCCTATTATATAGTTCTGGGTAATGCTGATATTCTGCGTATAGGCGTAATTCCCTATTTCCTGATTTCCTAACTTTCCCCAGCTTCCTCTAAGTTTCAGGAAAGATAAAGCGGAAAAATATTTCATGAACTCTTCGTTGCTGATTACCCATCCTCCCGAAAAAGAAGGGAATAATCCATAGCGGCTGTTCCTGGGCATACGCGATGAACCATCATAACGGATATTCATTTCGAGCAGGTATTTGTCGAGATAATTATAGTTGGCCCTTCCGAAGAAAGATTGCAATGCCACTTCATGGGCATTTCCTCCTACATTCTTTTCTACGATACCGGCATCCAGTACATGGATAAAATCGTTTGGAAGTTCCTTAACCGAAGCCATAAAGTACTCATACTTGTAATATTGTACGGATTGGCCGGCCAGAACGGAAAATGAATGGTCTTTGATTGGGAAGTCGTAGGTGAATATATTTTCAAGTATATATTTATAGTCCCGCGTATTATTGTTTTGCAATGAATTCTGGGCAGTTTCGGATATAAGTTTTCTATCCCAGTCATAAAAGTTTTCAGTAGGGGAAAACCTCTTCATATTACCGGCATTGTATACGCCGGCCGTATTTAAACGGTATTTCAGGTTCCTGTATAATTCTATATCCACAAAAAAGCGAGCTTGCGCAAAATACTTTTTAGTCTCTTTCAAACCTTTCTGCGCCAGATAGACCGGATTCGGATATACCTGGCTGGTCTGATTGAACACGCCGTTAATAGATCCCCATTCTCCATTTTTATATTTTACCGGGATAAGGGGATTTGATTGCCTCCTGACGGTATAACCCATATTGCCATTACCATCTTCTTCGTTAGACGAGTTTAAGGTATCTTCAATATCCCGAACCTGTGCGGATATATCCATCCCGGCTTTAATCCTTTTATTGATGTCTACGTCGATATTTGAACGGATACTGTAACGATCCGTATTGGTACCTCGCTGTACTCCTTGCTGTGTGAAATATTCTCCGGAAAACATGTAACGTACACTTTCCGCTCCGCCATTCACGGAGAAATATGTCGTATTCATCGGGGCGATACGATATATTTCTTCTGCCCAGTCTGTATTGGCAAAACGGTCGGGATCGGAACCGTCGCGCATGGTTTGTATCATCTCCGGCGTAAACATTTCGTTTTGTCCGGTAGCTAATCGCATTTGATTGTAAATAATTGCGTAATCCCAACTGTCCATCATATCGGGAATACCCAATGCATCCTGAAGGGCGAAGTTTTGTTTAATCGTAACCGAAGGTTGCTGAACGGTTCCGCGTTTTGTTGTTACCAAAATGACTCCGTTTGCCGCCCGTACTCCATAAATAGCTGCCGACGCCGCATCTTTTAATACGCTGACACTTTCAATATCCGAAGACGGTATTTGGGTAAAAGAACTCTCTACGCCATCGACTAATACTAATGGATTTTGTCCTGAATTGAAAGTACCGATACCTCTGATACGGATTTCCGGGTTGTCATTTCCGGGTTGTGTGTCAAATCCGCTGACTTGAACGCCCGACATTTGCCCTTGCAGCAAGGTTGCCGTATTGGCTGCCGGTTTAGATTCCATTTTCCCAAAGTTGACCGAAGAAGTCGCTCCGGTTAAATTGGCCTTTTTCTGTGTGCCATATCCTACAACTACTACTTCTTCCAATGCATGTGTATCTTCAATCAAGCGAATATTCAAAACCGTTTGATCTTTAATTGCCACCTCCTGTGTTATGTAGCCGATGTAGGATATCTGAAGAATTGACGGGGAAGATATCTGAACAGTAAAATAACCGTTTATATCTGTCACTACCCCATTCGACGTTCCTTTTTCTACAACGTTGGCGCCGATAACAGGTTCCTCCTTGTTATCGAGGATTGTTCCGGAAATCACTTTTATGCCGTCTTGAGATTGAAGTTTTTTCTCTGATAACACAATCAGGCGGTCAACGATTTGATATTCAAGATTCGCATTCTTGACTAACTGATTGAGCACCTCTTTCAATTCTCCATTGGAAGCATGAATAGTCACTTTTTGTGAGGTATCGACAGCTTTGTCGGTGAAAACAAATTTAAAATTTGATTTCTTTTCTATCTGGTTGATAGCTTCCTCCATCGTCATGTTGCGAATATCTAATGACAGCTTTATATTTTGCGAATGGGAAAACCCTGCGGATAGCTGGAATAGAAACAGAGACAGAAGATATACCGTGATTTTCATAACGCGTATGTATTGTTTCTCTCTACGATTTTTCATATTTTTGTAACGGATTTTAAATTCAACATAAAATTCCTATCCGGTAACGACGGATAACTCTCTGACAGGAATAAGCGCCAACTTATTCCTGTTTTTTTTATTCTCTGGTGTTATATCATAGGCATTCTCTTTAAAGTTTAACAAACACGGATCATTTAATTACAATATAAATATGCTGTTTGGAGAAAGAGTCGTCGCCCTGTTGCTCCATCTCCCTTATCGACCAGTCAATAGGGGCGGCCAGTTTTAGTGCGTTCAGAATTTGTGTGACCGTCTCCGTAGAGAAAGTCGCCCGGACACGGTAATTGACAGAAGCGTCATTCCGGATACTGAATTCCACATTGTAACGGTGCGACAGTTGTTTAAAGACTTCTTCCAACGGCGTATTCCGGAAAATCAACAATCCGTCTTTCCATCCCGTTTCCTCTTCTATATTGACTGTCTTCTTTGTCACTTTTCCTGTAAGCATATTCAGAGTAGCCATCTCCTTCGGTGAAAGGCGGATTTCCAGGTTATTCCGGATAACATCCACTATCCCGTTCTGAAGAGTTACTTCATAGATTTTGTTGTCATCATACGCATTAATATTAAAGGCAGTTCCCTTTGCCCGTACTTTCACTCCATGAGGCAGTCTGACTTCAAAAGGAAAGTTCGGATTTGCCTGTATCTCGAAAAATGCCTCGCCGCTTAATTCAACTACCCTTTTTTCTCCTGAAAACAAAGAAGGATAACGCAATTTACTTCCGCTATTCAGCCATACCTCCGATTTATCCGGCAACCGGGTTTTAATCACAGAACCCGGCGCGGCGGTAATTTCGGTATAAGCGCTATCAGAGAGTAACGTTTCGTTCCCACGGTTGAGAAATAGAAAAAGAAGGGCTAATGTACTTAAAAGTAAAGGGATGACCAAGATGGCGGCAATCCTGGAAAAGGTTTGATACGGGAATTGTTTGCGTGATTCCCTTTTTATCTTCAACAAGGTGTTCCTGTAACCTTTGGAAACATTAATACTTTTACTCTCCCGGATATCTTCATCCAGGGCTTTCAGCATCTTTATTTTATTCAATATGTCATTCTCCGTATGGTTCATGTGCTTCCGTGCAAAACAATATTCTTTATATTATATACACAAAAACTTTCATGATCTGCGACACTTTGACACAAAAAAAATGATACATTTGTCGTATAAAGTAAAAAACAGGCTCATGATAAAAGATCAAAATCGGTTATGGGAAATCCGGCTTTAAGCCCTGAAATTGAGTTCAGGAAACTGTGTTGAATTTTATGCATATTGTTTTAGGGAACTACAAAAAGTCAAAACAGTTTCTAAATGTTTTTTTACTTGAAAATAAGTAGTTAAATCTATGATATACAGGGGGGGGGCTATTTTCT
>JAITVS010000130.1 GCA_031285685.1 Tannerella sp. | reverse complement strand
TCCAAAGCGGAACCTACTGGTACCATTCGCACAGCAAACTACAGGAGCAAAGCGGTATGTACGGTAGCCTTATCGTCCACAAACGCTATGAACCGCGGATGAAAGAATACGTTTTGCTGCTAAGCGACTGGACCAATGAACACCCTGCCGAAGTACACCGGAGCCTTCGCGCCGCCAACGATTGGTACATGATCAAGAAAGACGCTACGCAAAACTACCTCGAAGCGGTAAAGACCGGCAACCTGGGCGTAAAACTGAAAAACGAGTGGAAACGTATGCACGCCATGGACGTGAGTGATGTCTATTATGACGCCATGCTGGCAAACGGAATACAGGAAACGGGATTTACGTCGTTAAATCCCAAAGAAAAAATACGCCTGCGGATCATCAACGGATCATCATCCACTTATTTCTGGTTGCAATTTGCCGGCGATAAAATGTCAGTAGTAGCCAATGATGGGATGGATGTGATTCCAGTAGAGGTAGACCGCATGATAATCGGTGTTGCCGAGACATACGACATAGTTATATCCATTCCCGATGATATGCGTTACGAATTCCGCGCCACGGCTGAGGACCGTACCAAACATGCTTCGTTATGGTTGGGCAATGGCATGAAAATGCCCGCACCCGACTTACCCCGGCTCGACTATTTCGCCGGAATGAAGATGATGAACGACATGATGAAGATGAACGGCGACCTGGACGATATGGGTATGAACATGAGCGCCCAGAAAATGGACATGAACGAGGTGATGTATCCCGAATTGCACGATCAAGGAAGCACACCCGATGCTACCCACGTTCATCACGAAGGAATGGATATGTCGGCGGAAACATCGCAAAAGATAATAACCCTCAACTACGGTATGCTACGTTCGCCCGTTAAAACCGTACTGCCTGATGCACCGTGGAAGGAATTGCATTTTAAACTGGAAGGCAATATGAATCGTTACGTGTGGTCGTTGGACAACAAGGTGCTATCGGAATCCGACCGCATTTTAATCAAACAAGGTGAGAATGTACGCATTATTATGTACAACAACAGCATGATGCGCCACCCCATGCACCTGCACGGGCATTTCTTCCGTGTCCTAAATGGACAAGGTGATTATGCCCCACTGAAAAACGTGGTGGATATCATGCCGATGGAAACCGATACGCTGGAATTTGCTGCTACCGAAAACGGCGGCGACTGGTTTTTCCATTGCCACATCCTTTATCATATGATGAGCGGTATGGGCCGTGTGTTCACCTACGAAAATTCGCCGCCCAACCCCGATATCCCTGACCCGAAGAAGTCTTATCGCAAATTCCTGAGTGACGACCGCGAAGTTCATCCGATGTTCCATGTGGGATTAGCCAGTAACGGCACACACGGCGAAGCCATGCTTTCCAACACCCGTTATGCCCTGAGCGCCAATTGGCATACGGGCTGGAACGACGAAGACGGCTATATGGCCACCGTTCGCTTCGGAAGGTATCTGGGCAAAATGCAATACTGGTTCCCCTACATTGCCTGGGATTACCATTACAGCTCCATGCATACCGAAAATAACCGCAGTACCTTGATGTTCGGACTTGCCTATATGTTGCCTTGGATGGTGGTGACCGATGTGCAGACCGACATCGAAGGGAACGTACGGTTGAATCTGACCCGAAAAGACCTTGCCCTTACCTCGCGTCTGCGATTGGACATGTCTTTTAATACCGATTTGGAATATCGGTTTGACTTACGCTACATCCTTACTAAATATTTCTCAGTAGCAGGAAATTATGACAGCGATATGGGTTTTGGCGGAGGCATAGTAGTCACGTATTGACCCCATATATATTGATCATCCGTTTTAACATCAAAATCATTAACAATGAAAACAAGAATCAAAGTACAAGGAAGCTGTGGAATGTGTAAAACCCGCATTGAAAAAGCAGCCATGAGCGTGGAAAGTGTATCATCTGCCACATGGGATTTACAGAAAAAAGAACTTGAATTTGAATTCAACCATCAGCTGACAAATCAGTATATCATAAGCAAAATGGTTGCCCAAGCCGGTCACGACACCGAAAGTGACAAAGCGCCGGATGTCACGTACGACACCTTACCCGCTTGCTGTAAATATAGGAAGTAAAGTCATGAAAAAGTTAATCATCCTCATCGCAGCCATCACATTCACTATCGTGTTGTATGGCCAAACACTTCAGGACGTGGCCCCACCGGTTAATCCGCTTACTGCCGTTTACGAATCCTACTTTGCGTTAAAAGACGCATTGGTAAAAAGCGACGAAAAAACGGCACAAAGTGCAGCCGCAGCCTTAAGTAAGAATCTCATCGGAGTTCCCATGGATAAGTTGGGTGATAACCATTCGATTTGGATGGGTTATCAATCCAAACTTGTTACTGATGCCGGAAGTATCAGGAAGAGCAATATCGACCAGCAAAGAAAACTCTTTGTTTCGCTTTCGAAAAACATGTACGAAGTGATGAAAGCCGTGAAATACGAAAAACCGGTTTACTACTTTCATTGCCCCATGTACAACAAGAAAAACGGAGGCGCCAACTGGCTGAGCCTCGAAAAAGAAGTCAAAAACCCCTACTATGGTTCCAAAATGCTAACCTGTGGCAGCCTGACGGAAACCATTAAATAAAAAATTGAACAATCATGAAACAACAATCAATCAACGCAGCGCTACCGGTGCCCACCCTGCTTAAGGCCGACAGTAATGGGCGGATACCCTTGCACATAACCGAAGGCCAAAGCCTTTGGAAAAAGACAGCCACCCGTACCTGGGGCTATAACGGTTCCTTGCTTGGCCCGGCTCTTTCCCTGCACCGGGGGCAGACTGTTACAATGGAGATACGCAACTTCCTGCAGGAATCTACGGCAGTGCATTGGCATGGCCTGGAAATTCCCGGTGTTTCCGATGGCGGTCCGCAAGCAATTATTGAGGCCGGAGGCCTTTGGACCACAGAACTGCGCATCGACCAAAGGGCAGCGACCTGCTGGTATCACCCACATCCGCACGGCAAAACAGGACGCCAAGTGGCTATGGGACTGACCGGCCTTCTGCTCATCGAAGATGAGGAAAGCGCATCCCTTCCACTGCCCCGCGCTTGGGGAGTAGACGATATTCCCGTCATTCTGCAAGACAAACGGCTGACCGGGTCAGATCAGATAGACTACACGATGGATGTGGTCAACGCGGCTGTCGGATGGTTCGGTGATATGCTCCTGACCAACGGCACACAATACCCGGAGCATGTGGCCCCGCGCGGTTGGCTACGCCTGCGCCTGCTCAACGGATGCAACGCCCGCACCCTGCGCCTGGCTTGCAGTGACAACCGGACCATGTACGTCATTGCCGGTGACGGCGGTTTTTTAGCCGAGCCGGTCAAAGTGACCGAACTTACTCTGTATGTAGGTGAGCGCTTTGAAATCATGATTGATGTAAGCGACGGAAAGCCTGTCGATCTGATGACGCTGCCGGTCAAACAGATGGGAATGACCCTGCAGCCCTTCGACGAGCCACTGCCTGCGTTGCGTATCACGCCTTCACAGCATCCCGGCCACAAACAGTTGCCGGACGTTCTTATACCCATGCCTGCAATGCCCGCAATTTCGGATTTGCCGGTACGCAAACTGCAACTCTCTATGGATCCCCGGCTGGATATGCAAGGCATGCATGAACTGATGCAACGCTATGGAGAAAAAGCGATGGCAGGTATGAGTATGGAGGGGCATAAAATGCCGGACATGAAGCAGAAAGATTCCGTAGGCGAAGGCATGCACCATGGCGGTCATGGTGCTCATAGCAGTCACGGCGACCATGGTAGTCATGGAGAAACAATGCCGAAAACCCCGCAGTCTTTTGACCTGTGGAGTGGTAACCGGATCAACGGAAAGGCGTTTGCCATGAACACGGTAGCCTTTGATGTAAAACAGGGGCAATATGAACGATGGCTCATCTCCGGTGTTGGTGACTCAATGCTTCATCCTTTCCACGTTCACGGCACCCAGTTTCGCATTCTGAAAGAAAACAGCGCGGAACCGGCACTGCACCGCCGGGGCTTGAAAGATACGGTTTTTGTAGAAGGTAAAGAAAGCGAGGTGTTAGTACGCTTTACACATCCCGCTCCGATGGAGCGAATGTATATGGGCCACTGTCACCTGTTGGAACACGAGGATACAGGGATGATGCTTTCTTTTACGGTTACACCATAAGGAATATGCACTCAATATATTAGTTTAATAGAAATACACTTAACACATTTTGAATATGGAAAAATTTATAACGGTGGACGGATGCTCCGTCCGTGTAAGAGATTCGGAGGAAGGCTCACCCGTAATCGTATTGTTGCATGGTTATCTGGATTCGATGGAGGTTTGGGAAGATTTCATCCCATTGTTGGAGGGCGCCCGCACGGTAAGGATAGACCTTCCCGGACATGGAAAATCAGAAATAAAAGGAGAAATCCATACGATGGAGTTTCTGGCAAAGACTGTACGGGGAGTTCTCACAGCGCTGGGGATCGAACGTTGTTTTGTAGTGGGACATTCCATGGGCGGATATGTTACACTCGAACTGTTAAAACACTATCCCGAAATATGCCAGGGGATCGTATTACTTCACTCTACACCTAATGCCGACAAACCGGAAAAGAAAGAGGCCCGTGAACAGGAAATAAACCTGGTACTTAGCGGCAAAAAAGAGTCAATAGCCCACACCATCCCTGTAGCGCGCTTCGCACTCCAAAACCGCAAACCGATGGCGGCGAAAATAGAAGAAATTTCGAACGGGGTTTTACTGATGGAAGATGAGGGCATCACAGCCGCATTACGCGGCATGGCCTCGCGCAACAATAATAACGAAACGTTACGCCAAAGCACAGTGCCACAACTTTTTATATTAGGGCGAGAAGATGGACATATCCCCGGTACTATTGCCGAAAAGATGATAGCCGACCACCCTCAGGCACAAGTAGTGTGGCTGGAACACTCGGGACACATGGGTTTTATGGAAGAGCCGCAATTGACCGCTCAGACAATACTGGACTTCGTAAACCGGCAGGTCCGCGTGTAACATGCATTGCGACTGTTGCTATTGTTATAAATAATGTTAAATAATTGCTTTTTCCAAAAAACATATACATATTTGCATCATATTAACAAGTTTGTTAGACAATATTGTTTAACATAATTATTAGCAATAAAAATAGGTAATGAACGAACAATTAATTCTTAAGGCGGCCGAAGAAGAATTCATCTCCAAAGGCTATAGTGGAGCAAAAACAACCGTAATTGCTCAGAAAGCAGGGGTTACACACGCCATGCTCCATTACTATTACCGGACAAAAGAAAATCTGTTCAAGAAAGTTTTTCAGGAAAAAGTCTATATAATCGCCAATTCCTTCGAAGGGATTTTTGACGAGAATCTTCCTTTCGAAGAAATTGTAAAAGCCTTTGTTGAAAAACATTTTGACTTTGTAATGAATAATAGAGGATTAGTAAGTTTTGTGTACAACGAGGTAAGAAGTAATAAAGAAAACAGTCAACTACTACGTGAGATACTCCTTTCAAAGATGCTCCACGTCTTCAATCGCTTTGAAACAATAATAGACCGGGAAGTTGCAAAAGGAACAATCAGAGCGATTAAGCCAATGGAATTATTTATGAATATCATTACGCTGAACTTATCAACTTCGCTGTTCTTTTCAATATCCGGAATAGTAGGAACCTTCAACGATCCTGAACAAGACGAGGATCTTTTGAAACGGAAAAGAGAAGACAATGTACGGCTGGTCTTATATTCTTTAAGAGCCTAATTTTTTACGTATCAGTTAGAATGGTTTGTTATACCTATCAGACAGAATTTAAATTGCATATATATGAAAAAGTTTATCGTCCTCCATCTGATGCTTTTCTGTTGTACCGTTATTTCCGCACAACTTACATTAGAAGAATGCTATGTAAAGGCTCAGACTAATTACCCCCTGATCAAGCAATATGATTTGATTGATAAATCCAAAGATTATGATCTGTAAAACGCAGGTAAAGGTTATTTACCACAAGTCTCATTCTCCGCAAAAGCGACGTATCAATCGGATGTAACGCAACTTCCGATTGATCTTTCTCAGTTGGGAATACAGGGAGTGGACATCCCCATCTTGAGCAAAGACCAGTATGGAGCAACCGTCGATCTAAATCAGGTGATATGGGATGGAGGAGTTATCGGATCAAAAAAAGAAGATATCCGGACATCCTCCGATATCAACAGGAAAAATCTCGAAGTAGAACTTTATTCAATCAATGACAGGGTTAATCAGGTTTTTTTCGGAATCTTACTATTCGATGCCCAGGTGAAACAAAACAAGCTCTATCAGGAAGAACTTCAGAGAAACTACGATCAGGTATCCTCCTGGATACAAAATGGGATCGCCAACCAGGCGGATCTGGACGCCGTAAAGGTAGAACAACTGAAATCAATGCAATCCGAAAGTCAACTTGCCCATTCCAGAAAAGCATACCTGGATATATTATCGGCTTTGATCGGTGAAGAACTGGACTCCGCCACCACACTGGTTAAACCGGAAATATCACCATCTATCAGTACTTCGATTCACAGACCTGAATTGGATTTATACAGCGCCCGGATTAAAAATCTGGAAGTACAAAATAAAGCAATCAATGCCGGCTTAATGCCACGGCTCGGTGTTTTCGTGACAGGGGGATACGGAAAACCCGGATTAAATATGCTGGAAAACGAATTTTCCGCCTATTACGTAGCAGGAGTTAATTTATCATGGAATTTCAGCAATCTGTACAGTTATAAAAACAATAAACAAAGAATAAAAAATAGTATTTCTTCCGTGCAAACCCAACAAGAAACGTTCTTATTCAATACAAACATGGATATATCACGAAAACAGAGCGAGATCAATAAATACCGTGACCAGTTAAAATACGATGATGATATCATTACGTTGAGAAAATCAATTAAACAATCATCCGAAGCCAAAATGGCTAATGGGACTCTTTCAGGAACAGATTTAATGAGAGATATCAATTCCGAAGAACGGGCCAGGCAAGATAAAATTCTCCATGAAACAGAAATGCTCCAGGCTATTTATAATTTGAAATACACAACAAACAATTAAAATAAATAATTATGAAACGGATAAATATAATTCCAACTTTTAATTACATCCTGGGGATGATCATACTGTTATCAGCATGTAGCAATCCGGACAAAGAATACGATGCCTCCGGTATTTTTGAAGCCACAGAAGTGATTGTTTCATCGCAAGGTAACGGCGAAATCATGGAATTCAATATCATGGAAGGTCAGAAAGTGGAAGCCGGCAAACAGGTTGGCTATATAGATACAATTCAGTTATATTTGAAAAAAATGCAGTTGCTGGCTAATATCAAATCGGTAGGAAGCCGTGAATACAATGTTTCTAAACAGGTCGCTTCAATACAACAACAAATCACGACTCAGAAAAACGAACAAAAACGATATGAAAATCTGATAAAATCAAATGCCGCAACTCAAAAACAGCTGGACGATATCAATGCCCAGATTGCATTACTCGAAAAACAGTTGATCGCCCAAAAAGAAACATTGGAGAATAATAACAGAGGCGTATCGGAAGAAAGTTCGGGACTGGAAATACAAATAGCCCAGATTGAAGACCAGATAAAGAAAAGCATTATTTCAAGCCCGATAAACGGTACCGTACTGTCCAAGTATGCGGAGCAGGGAGAGCTTGCTACACAGGGAAGAACTTTATTCAAGGTTGCTGATATTGCAAATATGAATTTACGCGTATACATCACTGCCGATCAGCTTACCTCACTGAAAATCGGACAACAGGTAAAAGTATATGCTGACTTGGGAAAATCAGACAGAAAGGAATATCCGGGAACAGTCAGCTGGATTTCGGATAAAGCCGAGTTTACTCCCAAAACGATCCAGACACGGGATGAACGTGCCAATTTGGTCTACGCTGTAAAAGTAGCTGTCAAAAATGACGATTTCATAAAAAAAGGCATGTATGGCGAAATCAAAATCAATTGATTCGTATGAAAAGTATTTCAGTAAACAATATAAGCAAATCCTACGAAAACATTCAGGCTCTCAAAAATTTGAGTTTTGATGTTGAAAAAGGAGAGATCTACGGAATCATCGGCCCCGACGGCGCCGGGAAAACTACGCTTTTCCGTATACTTACAACGCTTATGCTCGCTGATAGCGGAACTGCTACGGTAGAAGGCCTTGATGTTATAAAGGACTACAAACAAATCAGAAGTCAGATCGGATATATGCCTGGGAAATTTTCATTGTATCAGGACCTGACAGTCGAAGAAAATCTGAATTTCTTTGCAACAATCTTTCATACTACTATTGAGGAAAATTATTACCTGATAGAAGATATTTATAAACAGATAGAACCTTTCAAAAAACGCAGGGCCGGAAAGCTTTCGGGCGGAATGAAACAGAAACTGGCGCTGAGTTGCGCATTAATACATAAACCGACCGTTCTTTTTCTGGACGAACCAACTACCGGAGTCGACCCCGTATCGCGTAAAGAGTTCTGGGAAATGCTTATGAAATTGAAAAAACAAGGTATAAGTATCCTTGTTTCAACACCATACATGGATGAAGCCACGCTTTGCGACCGGATAGCATTGATTCAACAGGGTGAATTTATGCAGGTGGATACGCCTCAGAATATTGTAGACACATATCCCGAAATCCTTTGGGCCGTTCAGAGCAATCAGATGCATAAACTCCTGAGCGACTTACGCAATTATCCATCGATCACTTCTTCATTTTCCTTTGGAGAAACTATCCATATCACAGTCAAAGAGGGGACTATCGCTAATGAACTGAATAATTATTTAACGGAAAAAGGACATACGGATATTTCAATCCGGACCATTCGGGCTACAGTAGAAGATTGTTTCATGTTACTGTCAAATAAAGAAAAGTCGAAAGCGGACAACGTTCCTTCTTAATGTAAATATTAATTTTTGCACATATGAAACGAGCATCTTTTAATTCTAGGTTCCAAGTTCCAGGTTCCAAATTTTGGACTTGAAACTTGAAACTTTGAACTTGAAACCATATTACCTTAGTGTTAAAAATATATTTTTGCAATATGAAAGAGAAAGTAATATACACCGAAAACCTGACGAAAAAATTCGGAAATTTCACGGCTGTCGACAAGATCTCATTCAGTGTCGATCAGGGTGAGATATTCGGATTCCTCGGTGCGAATGGAGCCGGAAAAACGACTGCCATGCGGATGTTATGCGGATTAAGCCGCCCGACATCCGGTAAAGGTACGGTCGCCGGTTTCGACATCTTCAAGCAGTCTGAAAACGTCAAAAAAAACATCGGCTACATGAGCCAGAAGTTCTCTCTGTATGAGGATTTGAAAGTATGGGAAAACCTGCGTCTTTTTGGTGGAATTTACGGAATGAAAGAAAAAGAGATTGCTTCCAAAACAGAGCGGATCCTACACGAACTCGGATTCGAAGAAGAGCGGGAAGCCCTCGTCAAGTCATTGCCATTAGGATGGAAACAGAAGCTATCTTTTTCCGTATCTATTTTCCATGAACCGAAAGTCGTCTTTTTAGATGAACCTACCGGCGGAGTCGATCCTGTCACGCGCCGGCAATTCTGGGAACTGATCTATAACGCGGCAGACAGGGGAATTACGATTTTTATCACCACCCATTACATGGATGAAGCAGAATATTGCGATCGCTTGTCCATTATGGTCGACGGAAGGATAGAAGCGCTCGACTCACCCAAAAATCTGAAAGCTGAATACAAGGTTGAGAATATGTACGACGTGTTTTACCATATTGCCAGAAAAGCAACAAGAAGCGATAATTAGTTATGAAGGAATTTATATCATTCGTCAGAAAAGAGTTCTATCATATTTTCCGTGATAGACGAACCATGCTTATTCTGCTTGTTATGCCGGTTATCCAGATCGTTTTATTCGGATTTGCTATTACAACGGAAGTAAACAATACGCAGGTTGCCATATTCGACCCGTCCAGAGATGTTGCAACAGAGCGTATAAAAGAAAAAATTCAGGCAAACCGGTATTTCACGATTACCGAAGAATTAACCCATCCCGACCAGATCAATGATGCATTTAAGTCCGGAAAAATCAATCTGGTCATTGTTTTCAGTGAAAACTTCGCCGACAACCTCCTTCGTACCGGAGAAGCTGCCATTCAATTGGTAGCAGACGGAACCGAACCTAATCAGGCATCAACACTAACCAGCTATGCGTCCAACATATTAAACTCATACCAACAGGAACTGACCGAACAATATAAAATACCCTACCGGATTGTCCCGGAAATTAAAATGCTGTATAATCCGCAATCAAAAAGCGCTTATAATTTCGTACCGGGTGTGATGGGGTTGATTCTTATCTTGATTTGTGCTATGATGACTTCAATTGCTATCGTCAGGGAGAAAGAAACCGGAACAATGGAAGTGTTGCTGTCCTCTCCATTAAAACCTATATACATTATTCTGGCCAAAGCAGTTCCCTATTTTACACTTTCCATTGTCAACCTCACCACCATTTTATTATTATCCGTCTTTGTTTTGGGAATACCCATTCAGGGGAGCCTTTTTTGGCTGATCCTGACATCCCTGATATTCATATTTCTGGCATTGTCTTTAGGCTTATTAATATCAACGATTGTCGAAAGCCAGATGGCGGCAATGCTCGTATCAGGGATGGGATTGATGATGCCGATCATGTTGTTGTCCGGCATGGTCTTTCCGATTGAAAGCATGCCCGAAATATTACAGTGGGTTTCGGCTATCGTACCTGCAAGATGGTATAATGCGGCGGTTAAAAAGTTAATGATTCAGGGAGTCGAAGTACAGTATGTCATAAAAGAGATAAGTATCATTACATTGATGGCAGTTACCCTGATGATTATCAGCCTGAAAAAATTTAAAACAAGATTAAACTGATTCGCGATGTTAAAGTTTTTAATAGAAAAAGAGTTTAAACAAATCAAAAGGAATGCTTTTCTTCCGAAATTGATAATTGCCATGCCCATCATGATGATGTTGATCATGCCCTGGGCAGCTAACCAGGAAATACGGGGAATAAAGTTAAGTATTATTGATAGCGACCACAGCACATATTCGGAAAGGTTGATATATAAAATTATATCCTCAGGATATTTTGAACTGACTGACGTATCACCGACAAACGATATCGCCATGCAAAGTATTGAGTCAGGTAATGCCGATATAATACTGGAAATTCAGGACGATTTCGAAAAAAATCTCGTAGACGAAGGAGCATCGGCGGTCATGATTTCTGCCAATGCGGTAAATAGCATGAAAGCAGGACTGGGTTCGTCGTATCTGGCATCCATCCTGACTGACTATGCCGGAGAGTTAAGGGAGGAATCCCAACAAACAACTGCCGGAGCTATAATACCCACCTTCACGATTTCGCCGCAGTACAAATTTAATCCCCATTTGGATTACAAAGTATTTATGGTTCCCGCCCTAATGGTCATGTTATTGACCTTACTGACAGGATTTCTTCCTGCGCTGAATATTGTCGGTGAGAAAGAGGCCGGAACAATCGAACAAATAAATGTAACCCCGGTAAAAAAATTAATATTCGTCCTGGCCAAGCTGATTCCTTATTGGACAATCGGATTTATCGTCCTGATAATCGGAATGTTATTAGCACGTTTTGTCTATGGAATTTCACCCGCGGGAAACTTACTGACAATCTTCCTGTTTACAACCATCTATATACTTGTCGTATCAGGGATGGGGTTGGTTATTTCAAATTATTCAGACACAATGCAACAAGCTATGTTCGTGATGTTTTTTTTCATCATGATCCTCATATTAATGAGCGGCCTGTTTACTCCGGTGTCCAGTATGCCCGGTTGGGCGCAAAAAATTACCATATTCAATCCGTTGAAATATTTCATGCAGGTAATGCGGCTTGTTTATCTGAAAGGCAGCGCTTTTCACGAAATGACATCTCAGTTTTTCGCCCTCTGCAGTTTTGCCGTTGTGCTGAACACATGGGCTGTCCTAAGCTACAGAAAAAACAACTAATGTTTCCGGAAAAAATAAATTTTCGCATCACTCTTAATTTGTCGCTATATTTAGCTACCATTGAATATAGGCGGCGTTTCGGAAGGACAAAACAAAAACAAGTTTTCCTTTTGTCCTTCTCTCAACTTGCACTATATTTGTTTCCACAAATGTCTAATCATTATGCAGGAACAGTTGCGATTATTAAAAAGGTTTTTCGGATATGAAACCTTCAGACCTTTACAAGCAGATATTATTCAACGCACCGTAGAGGGTAAAGACTCTTTGGTTTTGATGCCTACGGGGGGCGGAAAATCTATCTGTTATCAGTTACCGGCCATTTATCTACCGGGAACAGCCATCATTGTTTCTCCCCTGATTGCATTGATGAAAGATCAGGTGGAGGGGCTTGTGGCAAACGGCATCCCGGCCGCAGCATTAAACAGCTCCATGTCCGAAGAAGAAAAGTGGCAGATAAAGCAGCGCTGCAAACAAGGACAGATCAAACTTCTTTACATCTCTCCCGAAGGTTTATTAAGCGAGCTCGACTATCTTTTATCATTATTGGACATATCCCTCATTGCCATTGATGAAGCACATTGTATTTCACAATGGGGGCATGATTTCAGACCGGAATATACGCGCTTGTCTATATTAAAAGAACGGTTTCCCAAAATCCCGGTAATCGCATTAACAGCTACAGCCGATAAAATCACACGCAACGATATCGTAAAACAACTCACCCTGCAAGAACCTGAAATTTTCATATCGTCTTTTGATCGTCCAAACCTCTCTTTGGAAGTCAGACGTGGATTTGCACAAAAGGAAAAAATCGCGGCAATTGTACGTTTTATTCGCAACCATCCTGGTCAAAGCGGCATTATCTATTGCATGAAACGAAGCGATACCGAAAAAGTGGCCGATCTGCTGACACGTAATTTCAATATTCCGGCAATCGCCTATCATGCGGGATTATCAGCGGTTCAGCGTGAAAAAGCACAGAACGACTTTATCAACGACCGGGTGGACGTGGTTTGTGCAACCATCGCTTTCGGTATGGGTATTGATAAAAGCAACATCCGCTGGGTCATTCACTATAATATGCCGGCAAGCATTGAGAATTATTATCAGGAAATAGGACGTGCGGGACGCGACGGAGTGGCAAGCGATACCCTCCTGTTTTATTCGCTGGGAGACCTTGTCTTACTTCGCCGGTTTGCGGAAGAAAGCGGACAGGAAAGCATTAATATGGAAAAGTTAAACCGCATGCAACGATATTGTGAAACGGATTTGTGCCGGCGGCGTATTCTGTTAAGCTACTTCGGAGAAGAAGCGACAAATGATTGTGGGAACTGCGATGTCTGCAAAAATCCGCCTCAGCGTTTTGACGGTACCATCCTGGTCCAGAAAGCGCTAAGCGCTGTCGTCCGCACACAGGAACATGTCGGCGTGCGAATGCTGATCGATATACTCAGAGGTTCCGGACGCACGGAGTTGCTAGAACAAAACTACCAGAACCTGAAAACCTACGGAGCCGGGCGTGATCTTCCCTATCCCGTATGGAAAGAATACATCTACCAAATGCTGCAATTAGGTTTCGTTGAAATTGATTACCTCAACAGTCAAACCCTGAAAGTTACGCCACTGGGAAGAAAAGTTCTGTTCGGAGAAACAACAGCCACTCTCACCATGTATAAGGAGCCGGAAGAACCGATAAAAACCAAAAGAGGCAAAAAAGAAAAGAAAACGACAGTCCCGGCTGAAAAAATAATACGCCTGCCGGAAGATAAAGCGACAAATGAAGCGTTAATGGAATCTTTACGTCAATTACGCAAACACATTGCACAACAGGAAAAAATGCCCGCTTACATTATTTTTTCCGATGCCTCCCTGCAGGACATGGTTCACAAAAAACCTCTTACGTTAGACGCATTTTCCGACATCAAGGGGGTCGGTGATACAAAACTCCAGAAATACGGAAGAATCTTCGTGGCACTAATCCGCACCGTTCTTAGAAAGTAAAACTCCAAATCAACTCTATTTTATCATGGGAATGGCTGAGCGGGCGACCAAACTTTCAAAGTCCGGCTTAGCTCGCATGATGCCAAACTTTTTGTTATATTCCGTCTTTATTGTCCAAGTATAAATATTCTGGAAATATGGAATCTTTCTCCATTTTATTAATTCTTTCTATCCATTCAGGAAAATTATATTTCACTTCTATTACCGTGTCATTTATTAATTTGTATTCGCAAAAAACGTCTCCCATTTTTGGATATTTTTTTATTCCATTTGATTTTCTCAAGAAATCCATGTCCAATAAACAATCCGTTTTATAAGACCATAATAGTTCTATTTTATCAATGCCGGTATAGTAGTGGTTAGTAAAAAACCAATAGAGACATTGTCCGTGAAATTGGTAAACAGCAAATTCTTTTTGAAAAACAATTCGAACCCAATAGCTTGCAGTGTCACTTTGTTTGGCGGACCAAAAATAGTCTGTTGTATCAGACATGTAATCTCCGATTTTTTTCTGTTCACTTTTCTTATCTGGCAATTCTTTAATTTCTTGTTTTTCATCTTTTTCTTTTGAACTGTTTTCGTTTGTAGTGGAGTATTCAGGATTACGATTCTTACAACTCACAGTAGTAATTAAAATCAATAAATATATTGCTATTATTTTTCTCATATAATTTTCTTAATTCGGTATATAACTGATTATGGGTCCTCATGTTGGCACCTTTACTACTGTTTTCTGTATGACAGGTACTCAAAACAGAGCATTCTTTTTCTCAAATATTACGCCTCCAAATTTAGCAAATATTTGAGAACCAACGACGATAATGGTAAAGATCAATACAAATTATCAAAGTTTGTAACAAAAAGGACTATTATCCGTAATTTTGCAACATGATGAAAGAATATGTGGCAACATAAAAGTCGACTCTCACAGAGATAATGTCATCCTACAAAATATTTTAATTCTACTTTAACACATTTCATTTTCTTGTTTATCAAACGCATAATTGATATCTTTTTGCCTTCGACAATGTCGTTCAAACATTTGGTCAATCATATCATCATCAGACATTTGTCG
>JAITVS010000056.1 GCA_031285685.1 Tannerella sp. | reverse complement strand
CGCTGCTCTTGATATATAGAACTTCACTGACTTCCTGTAGTAGGCAGTAGCTGAAATTTTCGTCCACATTTCCTTTATTGAGGAAGGTTATGTTTAACCGGACTTTTTCAGGTTTAAAGTCTTGTGAGGCATCCATTAGTATGCGTATAGACTTTACAAATTGTGTCATTGCGCGTTTCTCCTTAAATGTGTAATTCGGAAAAAATAGATTTATTCCCGTGACTCCTTCATTTTTTGCCATCACACCGAACATATAGGACAATGTTTTCCGTATGAGTAGTTTATCTTTCAGAAAGGTGTCCGTTAATTCGGGATTATCTTCGAAACGAAAAAGCAATTCTTTTCTGATGATGCTTGTATCTCTTAATTTATCCCAATCTACGGTATGGTCGGCATATTGAAATATGCGATCTTTTGATACTTTGTATTCTTTGATGAAAAAACGGTTTGATAATAATCTTGTCGAATCCTGAGGCAGAAAAATGTTATAATACAACCGGTCCGATGATATACTGTTAAGGGAATCCATCATTATTTTTAATTCGCCGTATCTTTCGGCAAATTGTTTCAGGTCGCATTCGTATTGTTTCAGAAAGCCGTCGATATCCGAAATGTAAACCGTATCATGAATATAAGCCGTATCACGGAAGTGCGCTTTAACCGTTTCGTCATCGACCGGATATCCCCAGTCATTGAAATAGGTCTGTGCAGTCATACCGCTGTTTAAGGAACAAAGCAATGCGATGAAACACGTTGTTTTTAGAATATTTATATAATAATCTTTTTTCATAATGTTTAGTTATCGATGATTTTTCCTTCTTTCGTTAATTCCTTTCGGATCGCATCCTTCAATAATTCAAGGGTTAATATGGTTTCAGACCGGCCATATAATTTAACGGCGCATGTTTGTATGACATTGACCATGCTTCCTCCGGAGAGGTTGAATGTGGAAGCCTTTTGTATCAACTCTTCTCCGTTTTTATCCAACCATGCAGGCGGCAACATGTTTTTCCAGAGCCGGTAACGAAGTCGTTCGTCCGGCATCGGAAAATAAAGCGTCGACTGAAAACGCCTGAAAAACGCTTCATCGATATTTTCCTTCAGGTTGGTTGCCAGTATCACAATTCCCGGAAAATCTTCGATCCGTTGTAACAGATAGGCTACTTCCTGGTTTGCATGCCGGTCATTCGACGATTGTGTTTCCGTACGCTGGCCGAATAAGGCATCCGCTTCGTCAAAAAACAGGATCCAGTTTTGGTGTTCAGCTTTATCAAAAACTTTTGCTAGGTTTTTTTCCGTTTCACCGATGTATTTGGAAACGATCATAGAAAGATCTATCCGGTAAACATCCATTTCGTTTTGTTTTCCGAGGAGTGTTGCCGTCAATGTTTTTCCCGTTCCCGGAGGGCCGTAAAACAAACACCGATAGCCCTGTCTGACAATCTTATCTAATTGCCATTTTTTTCGTATTTCCGTCTGGTTTTTTATCCAGCAGATAATATCGTCCAGTTCTTCGAGCAGGTTATAAGGTAATACCAGATCTTCCCATTCCAGGGGTATTATTATTCGTTTCGCCGGAAACCCCGCATTGTATTCGGGTTCGTATTTTTGTCCCTGCATTTTTGCAAGTACTTCATCCGAAACAACCAGTCTTCCGCTCAGAAAAGGCTCACCTTCTCCCTGTCCCTCTATATGCAGGATATTGTTTTTGTAAAACCAGTGATCCTTGCCGAATAAGTAAGGAATGGCAAGGGGATTCTCATTTAATTGTGTCAACAGAAAAATAGCCGTTTGCCCGGTCGGAAGGAATCCGTTGTGCGAAGTTCCGTTCCAGCCGCCGAATTCGGTATAAGGTCTGTCGTAATCTTTATTCCGGTAAAACAATCATTAAAGCGTCTTTCACCCGTTACGATGAAAATATAGTGCCTTCCCAAACTTCTGCTATCTTGCATACCAAAAGAATATGAAAGACATCATCCAAAAGAGTTGTGGTTTGGACATACATCAAGCCATAATCGTAGCTTGCATTCAGCGTCAGGGCTACCAAAAACAAATCCGCACCTACGGTACTACAACAAAAGAATTAGAATCATTAAAACAATGGCTTAAATATGAAGAGATCACTCATATAGCTATGGAGAGTACTGGCATTTTCTGGAAACCGGTCTATAATGTACTGGAAGATTCCCAGTGGGAGTTATTGTTGGTTAATGCCCGGCATATGAAGAATGTACCGGGAAGAAAGACGGATGTTCAGGATTGCGAATGGATCTGTAAACTACTACGGGCAGGATTACTTAAAGGGAGTTTTATACCTCCTATGGATATTCAACAGTTACGTTCTTTAACACGTTATCAGAAGACTTTGCAACACCTGATACAAAACGAAAAGAACCGGGTTCATAAATTATTGCAGGAATGTAATATAAAAATCACACAGGTTTTAAGCGATGTCTTTGGCGTGGCAGGAATGAACATATTGACTGACTTATCCAACGGCATAACCGATCCGGATAGATTGGCTCGGCATATGGAGAAAAATAAAAGGTTAGTTCACAAGAAAGAACAAGCTGCGTACTGTTTGAAAGGAAAAATTTCCGTGGAACATCAAATAATGCTTAAATCAATGCTACAAACCATTGCTTTTTATGGGGAACACATAACACGGTTAGACAAAGAAGTCCGTGAGCTGATTAAACCATACCAACGGGAGCATCACTTATTGCAAACCATCCCTGGTATAAAAGAAAAAGCAGCCAATCATATTATTGCTGAATTGTCTGCTAATATGGATTCATTTCCCGATGAGAAACACCTATCCTCATGGGCAGGACTTTGTCCCGGAAATAATGAAAGTGCCGGGAAGAAAAAAGGTTCCCGATTAAAACATGGCAATAATCATCTCCGGGCAATACTCACGGAATGCGCATGGGCAGCAGTAAAGACAAACAATACTTATTTCCGGGCCAAGTTTTATAAACTCTCTCCACGGATGGGTAGGAAACAGGCTTTAGCTGCCATAGCCCATAAAATATTGATTAACTGTTATCATGTCCTCAAATACAAGGTGCCATTCAAAGAGCTTGGTTTTGATTATTTCACAAAAGGAAAAGAAGAGAAATTAGTACAGCATTATAAAAAGAAACTACTGAATTTAGGTTACAATATATCAATAGAGTCTATAAATGACTGACAAAGTAGAGCCAAAGCCGCAAGACCGATTCTTACTGGTGATTGGTTCCCGACGGTGAAACTGGTATCTGCCTACATATAAGCACCCTTTATTGTTGCCAGAGAGCACGTGGAAGAAAATTTTCGACCTTTAGTAGGCTTGGCTTTGGCTCTTTCTTGTAAAGATATAACATTTTCCGGCATAAATAATGCCGGAAGAATTCTTATGGCTATAAAGGAATTATTTTCGGAAGAAAGAAAATATCAAGAGTTTGAGGGCTTATGTGCGGCATTAAAGCCAGCAATAAAACAGTTTCTTCTTCAGTCGTGATAGTCAGGTTTTCAGGTAGCAGATTGAAGCGTTGGAAAATTAGGGCAGGCGACAGAAACGACAGGGGAGGAATACTTCCCCCGTCAATCGTTTCTGATGAGACTGTAAAATAAACTGTGTCAGTAAAGAATAAATTATTAACTTTACAAACACAGTTTTTTTATGAAAGAAGAATTCGATTTTGACAGTATCAAGAACAAGGCTTTGGAACAAC
>JAITVS010000422.1 GCA_031285685.1 Tannerella sp. | reverse complement strand
GTTGTTCCAAAGCCTTGTTCTTGATACTGTCAAAATCGAATTCTTCTTTCATAAAAAAACTGTGTTTGTAAAGTTAATAATTTATTCTTTACTGACACAGTTTATTTTACAGTCTCATCGCCGATATAAATCGCCTCTTCCTTTTTTGTCTCTGATAATTCAAGATATTTAAGCATAGGATCCGGCGAAGGCTTGGGACGATTGCTGTCCTCTACGCGAATGATCGTATCGAAATAGTGATCTAATCCCAGGGGAGCAAAATCATTTTTATATTCGTTCTTGTTTTTCGATGTGATAATTCCTAATTTATACCCTCGCGATTTTAGCTCTTTAATCACATTTTCAACACCCTCATACAATTTAATCGTATGAGAATATTTTGCCATATAGTTATTCCATATATGAATTCCGTTTTTTGTGTCGTCAATTCCCAGCTTTTTTAAGGCGACTTCCCCGGGTATCCCCAGGGCAAATGTCAATTCGGATAACTCTACCTGCTCTTTTTTTAACTCATAGATAGTTTCTTTCAGAGAGTTCAAATCTGCATACTCCGAATCGAGTAATGTTCCGTCTATATCAAATACGACTGATTTTATCATCTACTTTTGTCTTTGATTAATGCAGAGGCAAAAGTAGATAATTATTTACGATTGTACAATTCATGGATTTCATTGAAATGAAGTATCAGAACAGATGCCACATAATTCCGATGGTTATCGGATATAGTTCCGGCCCTTTCTTATGTTCGAAAATACTCATGGGCGTGTATCTTACATAAACACCCCAGTTACGAATACCGGCTTGTGTCAGCCAATCCACCGTAACAGGGCGGAGCGTCATTCCTTTATCGACTTTCTTTTTATGTTTTTTATCATTTTCATCACGGTATTCTATTTTTGAAGACGACCATGTTTTAATGGAGCCTACTGCTCCGGTCGAAAAAAAGAGGTTACCTCTCGGATTCTGCCATTCGAGAAGCAACGGAATGGAAAGGCTGGTGGTGCCGAGTGTACTTTTTTTGAACTTTACATTTTCTTCAGCTTTTACAAGGTATGTATAATCATCAATCTCCTGGAAATAGTTGTTTCCTTTTATATTGTATCGGGTCCAGCGGATACCGAAGCCCGTAACCACAGCCCATTTATAATGATTAGAGATAGGGATCGCTTTTTCAATGATATTCAGATTATATTCGAGAGAATTGCTGCTGCGTAATGGAATATCTTCCGAGTCTCCTCCGTCTGTAAAGCTTGCAAACCCCATACCAAAGCCGGCCCAATGCGGGTCAAAGCACTTCGATTTCCATCCTCTTCCCCTTCCTTTTCCAGGCATAGGTATGTCAATGGTTGCGATGTATTTTCTGTGTTCGCTGCTTTTTCCGTCGCGATAATGCCCTTCGAATATTTTTTCGTAAAAAGTCGTGTCCGTTTCATTGTTTAACTCGAGGACCTGTACATCGACTCTTTGTTTGTATTCGTTATCTTTTACAATGATGCGTTTGTTTCCCGCTTCAAATACTTTGGTGGAGTCTTCAACTGCGGCGGATGTTGTCAGTGTGCCGCATATCATTAGAATAATACATGTAGGAATTAATAAATTACGTTTCATAGCTAAAATGTATTTTGTTGGTTATAAATCTTTTTTGGTAAATAGAATAGTGATGAGATCATCGCTGTCGAGCTCACCTTCGATATATATCAGGGTTATGACGCCTTTCTGGTTTACCTTGAAAAGTATGAAGCGATTGACAGGGCTGTCTTTTTCGGATATCTGGTAATAGGCAGAAATGATTCCTCCGTCATCTGTGACTTCTTTTATCTTGCGCGCATTCTTTTGGTCTGCTTCGAGGCATTTACGTATAAATTCAAGCGCTTCCGGATCGTTTTTTATGGTTATACTCCTGTAAAAAGTGATGTCGTACATGTCAATCATCTCATTGGAAAGCTCCACCATAACTACATTTTTGTGTTTACCGTAAATACGGAAAACATCTTTTATCTTTAAATTTTCTTGTGTTTTAGCCGCCTCTGAGATGACAGGACATAAAAACATAAATGCAAGAAGTAATAATAAATTTCGTTTCATATCTATTAGTTGTTTTATTCGTTGAAGAAGGAGTCAAATTCTTTCAGTTGTTCCTCTATTATGTTTGCCGGATTGGATGATTTGCCGGAGAAGAATTCGTCTTCATCATTTGATATTTCGTGCAGTGTTTTTAGTGCCACAGAACGAACTGTTTCCGCATCCGTATAGCATCGTCCGTCTATTATCACATAATTGCCGCTTCCGGGACATTTTTGTGATTGCGAGGTAGAAAAGAATATGCCTGTCAGCAATGCAGCACATGCAGCTGTTCCGCTTAGCCATAAAACTAATTTTTTACGTGAGCCTGTTTGTTCTGTTCTGCCGCCATTTCCGGTTTTCTTGTTGTTCTCCGGTTGAATGTTTTTGATTTCCCGGATATTTCCCGGATGATATTCCTTGTTCCTTCCGGCGTATTCTTTCTTAATCTCATCGTCGAAATATCCAAACAGAGGCTTGTACATTTCAAGATTTCCAGGCACATCTCCGGTTGTGAAAAAATTACGGAGAACAGCTTCCTCTTCCGCTGAAGTTTCACCTTCGAAATATCGTTCAAGTAATTTATCTATGTTGTCCGTCATGTTGTTTTATATTCGTATGATATTATGTAATTGTATCAATTGTTCCCGTATTTTTTTTCTTGCCCTCGACAGATTAACGCGTACAGCTTCTGCCTGTGTCCCTGTTATTTCCGCAATTTCCGATAATTCGTATCCTTCGATATCTTTCATCCGGATAATTGTTTGCTGGAGCGAGGGTAGCGCTTCGATAAGCCTTTTTATATGTACTGTCGTATCATGCTGCTCAGCGATCTTCTCCGGACTTTCCATATTGTGCAGATTTAACGCTGATGGTTGTATATTCTCAAGGCTATCGGTGCGACATCTTTTCAGTTCATCCAATACTTTGTTTTTTGTCACTTTAAATGCAAGCGCTTCCACACTCTGATAATCATCCAGCTTTTCACGCATAGACCATAGCTTAAGAAAAACATCCTGCACTACATCTTCTACGTCAATCCGCCCTTCGGCGAGCCTTAGCGTATAAGCAAGCAATTTTTCCCTGAGAGGTACTACCGTTATTTTAAATGTCTCGAGCTCCATTTTGTCTATATGACGATTGAGAAAGAAAAACGTAACATCATGAAAATAATTTTTTATTTGTATGAAACAATCATGTGCTAATATTATGAGAAGGCAGGTGTATAATTTCTGTTACAACATTTTCAGTGTATCTCATAACATTCAGAATATAATGCAAAGATAGACATCAGGAAGAATACGGAATACAACAGAAGTAAGTAAATTTAAAGATAAAGTATTTCAATGAATCAAAAATTAATTATCTTTGGTTTTTGCAAAGTTTAAGGTGACTCATGTAAATGAACCACTTTAAAACAGGCGATCTGTATAAAACAACAAGGTGGTCCTGAAATTAATTTTTAACTACGAGATCTCGTTGGTGGCTGGATTGTGTGGGCAACTGCTTTTCACCCGGTGGAACAGAACTATGTCTTGTTGATGGATACCTGATACTGGCACATAAAACTAAAAAACAGATTGATGAATCACAAAATTTTGAAGTTGTTGTTTATCTTATGCACGTTGATTCTTTTTGACAGGAATTGTTCGGCTCAATACAAGAATGAAATTTCTGTTTATACAGGGTTTTTACAGTTAAAAGACGAACTCAATCAGGGTATGGTATATAATGGACCGCAAATAGGATTCCAATATCAACGAAATTGGTTTTTAAAAGAATGGGAGTTACACTACAATCCTAAAATAGCAGCAGGAGTTCCTTTCAATAGAGGCATGACAGCAGCTACTATTAATTTTGTACCCATTGATTTTTCGGGAATCAAAACTGTTTATCAGAAGAATAATCATGATTTTCGATTGGGATTAAATTTTGTAACAAATTATAGCTATCAGGTTTATTCCGAGCAACACAGTGCCCAATTGTTTTGGTATGGTGAAATCGGGATCGCACCATGTATTGAGTATGGTTATCAATGGAATCAAAAACGGATTAAAGTGTTCTTGCAAAATTCCGTCGCAGGTTTTGTCTCCCGAACCGAAGAAATCCGCCCTTACTTTTACTCGTTCAAGATCTCGGACTTTTTTACACAACCTAATCAGAACATGCAATTCGGAAGTTTCGATAAATATAATCACACAACTATATCGGCGGAGTATATTCCGGATATTTCGCGGAAACATTCATTTGTTGTCAGAAGCAGGCTTCTACCCTGATAAAGGCGTAATTACAATTCGTAATTTGTTGAAAATGGAATCGGGAATTGCCTTTAGTAACGACGGTTTCAATGGCGAATCTAATAAATTGTTGAAAGAGATTCCGTCCAATAGCCTTGATTTTGTGTTAGGTTTATCCACATTTTGCGAACAAGGTGAACAATTCAACTATAACGACGGTGACCCGCATATTATCTCTGCTATCCTGCAGCACCAGACAGGAAAAACAACCAGAGATTGGGCCGCAGAAGTGCTATTTTCAAAATTGGGTGCTAAAAACTATGATTGGGTAACTTATAAAGACGGAATTACAATGGGTGCATTCGGAATATTGGCAACACCACGCGAAATGGCACGGATCGGACATCTGGTACTTAATAAAGGAATTTGGGACGGACAGGAGATTGTGAGTTCTGCTTGGATAGACGAAATGACAAGTACCAAAGTTTCTGCCGGACAAGTCAACACGTCCGGTAAATCTTTCGGTTATTATTGGTGGATTGACGAAAGCCGCGGAATTGTTTTCATGTGGGGCAAGGGCGGACAATTTGTATTTATAAAACCAGATAAAGATTTGGTTGTAGTCACTACTGCTGATCCGAATGACGGTCATGTTTTCGGTATTGACAGCGCATTGGATATTTTCGACAGGATTGATGACATTACCAATTGATCAGTAAAAACGGATGTCAGCTTGCTATCTCGGGAATATGGATGAGAATCAAAGAACATAAAAACAAATCCAGGAGTAATAGATTTATTGAAAATCCACAGGAGGCTTATGCTTTTAATATCCCGCTACTATATCAAAGAGCAAGTATGCAATCACTAAAGTTATAAGGATATTAAAAGTCTGGGCGATGACAAATGTCAGTATGTTTTTGTTGTTTTCTTTCTTGAAAATGAAGCGGAAATCCGTTTCCAGACCAATACATACGAATGCCAGAGAGAACATGACTTCGCGCATTGTTTTTGTTGAACCACTCAGGGCTTTTGTCTGTTCAACCGGAAAGCAGAAACTGAAAAGGAGTGAGGCAAGTACAAAGCCCAGTACGAATTTAGGAAAACGTTCCCAAATAACTTTTCCGGTAGGTCGTTCACTTTGATTCGTTCCCCGTAGCGACCAGTAAACAGAGATGGCAAAAGCGGTAATTCCGAGAAGTACATTTTGTGATGATTTGATGATGACACTATAGGTTTCTGCCGTTTCTCCGAGAAATTTTCCTGAGGCGACAACGGCTCCTGTCGTGTCAATTGTACCGCCGAGCTAGGCGCCGGCGACTTCCTGCGAAAGTCCGAGCCATTTTGCGAATAAAGGCATGATATACATCATCGGTATGGCTACTACCATAACGATTGCCACGACGAATGAGAGTTTTCTATTATCTCCTTTTATGGCCCCGCAAGTTGCAATTGCTGCGGAAACCCCACAGATGGAGACGGCGCTTGAAAGCATAATTCCCATTTCATTATCGACTTTTAATTTCCGCGCCAGCCAAAATGTAAAATACCAGACCGATACAACGACAACAATCGCTTGTAATAATCCGAATGCTCCGGCTTTCATTATTTCATTGAAAAGCACCGTCGTTCCAAGCAATACCAACCCGATTTTTATATAATATTCGCTTCGTACGGCCGGAATAATCCATCGGGGTAGTCCAATCGTGTTACGGATAAGTAATCCGATGATAACAGAGAAAAAAACGGACTCCAGGCCTGCCGTTTTGATTGCCGGAATGTAAGTTAAGCTCTGTGATATAATGGATATGGAGAATATAAGCAGAAAAGCCGGGAAAAAACGGCGAACTTTTTCACCCAGGGCTTTAGCTCCTGAAGCGGAAAATACGAATGAAATCAGAAATAAAAGGAGGAGGGAGTACCAGGAGTTTGTTTCCGTTAGGGTTTTTGGAAATTTAGGGACCGTTGTCGGAAACAGAATGATGAATATAATTAGTAGTAGCCCTAAGATTGTTGCTATCCAGTCTTCGTTTTTTAATTGTTTTGGTATTGTTAGCTTCATTTGTCTTTTACTGTTATATTTTCCGATTCAGTATGATCATATGATCGGAAAATCAGATGCCTGATTTTGGGAATTATGATTAATAATTGTTTTTTGAGCCGGCAAAGATAACCTTTATGTGGATAAAAGAGTAAAAATTGTACTTTTTTCAATAAAGGTCGGTTATAAAAAAACAGAGAACTTCCGCAAGTTACGGGTTCTCTGTTAGTTTGTTATGTCAATATTTTGTTCTCAATTCAGAAACATTTTTATATCCTCATCGGGTGTAGTAATGCTACCGATACCGAAGTTATCGATCAGGACTTTCGCTACATTAGGGGATAAGAAAGCGGGAAGCGTCGGGCCAAGATGGATGTTTTTGACGCCGAGTGATAACAGGGCAAGTAGTACAATGACGGCCTTCTGTTCGTACCAGGCAATGTTGTAGGCAATGGGTAGCTCATTAACATCATTCAAACTGAATACTTCTTTGAGTTTCAGCGCGATTAATGCTAAGGAATAGCTGTCGTTACACTGTCCGGCATCTAAAACACGCGGGATGCCGCCAATATCTCCGAGTGGTAGTTTGTTATACCGGTATTTGGCGCAACCTGCTGTAAGGATAACTGTATCTTTCGGTAATTTCTCCGCGAACTCTGTGTAATAGTCGCGACTTTTCATGCGACCATCGCAACCTGCCATTACAATAAATTTACGGATAGCTCCGGATTTTACGGCATCAACCACCTTGTCTGCTAAAGCAAATACCTGTTCATGAGCAAAACCTCCGATGATTTCTCCGTTTTCGATTTCGACAGGCGCTTTACAACGTTTGGCATGTTCAATTAATACTGAAAAATCTTTCGGTTTGCCGTCTTTGCGGTTTTCGATATGTGTAAATCCGCTGAAACCTGCGGCTCCTGTCGTGTATACTTTATCTGCATAGATTGAGTTCGAACGGGGAGGAACAATGCAGTTAGTGGTGAATAGGATAACACCATTGAATGATTCGAAATCTTCATTCTGACGCCACCATGCACTACCGTAATTTCCGGCAAAATGGCTATACTTTTTGAATGCCGGATAATAATGCGCCGGAAGCATCTCGCTGTGCGTATAAACATCAATACCCGTGTTTTCGGTTTGTTCCAGCAGGTCCTGCATATCACGCAGGTCATGGCCGGAAATGAGAATTGCCGGATTATTCCGTACTCCTATGTTGACTTTGGTGATTTCCGGATTTCCGTATGTGGAGGTATTTGCCTTATCAAGCAGAGCCATCGTTTTGACTCCGTATTCGCCACATTTTAATACTAATGCGATGAGCTCGTCAACAGACTTTTCCTGAGTGGTGGCAACTAATGCCTTTTGCATAAAGCTATGAATACCGTCTTCTTCATAACCTAAGTTTGCGGCATGTTCGGCGTATGCCGCCATTCCTTTCACTCCATATATCAGTAATTCCCGTAATGAGCGTATATCCTCATTTTCGGTTTTAAGCACCCCTATTGTTGCAGCTTTGGCCTCCATTTCTTCCGGACTGTCGGCATTCCAGTTCAAGCAATCGCAGTTGACACCTTGTCCGGGTATCAGTCCTTTGTTTTTGACTTGTCCGGCAAGTTCATCACGTAAAAGTATCGCTTCACGTATCCTTTTCACAAAACGTTCCTTATCAAAATTCGCGTTCGTAATGGTCATAAACAGCGACTCCATTACAAAACTGTTTGTTGTGTCCGGAATCGGTGTACCGGCTTCCCGTAACTTTACCGTATGATGTGATATTCCTTTCAGCAAAAACAGTAACAAATCCTGCAGATTGGCAACGTCTGAAGTTTTACCGCATACCCCTTTAATCGTACAGCCTTTATTCTGAGCCGTTTCCTGACATTGAAAACAAAACATGTTCATAATTTTTTAATCTTTAGTTAGTACTCGTATAATTTATATCCAGCATTCTTCTTTAATATCTCCCTGGACACCGATGATGACTTTTTTAACCGGAACTTTTCGTGATGCCTGTTCTGCAGCCATTTTCACCAATTGCAATAGTCCGCCGCAGCATGGTACTTCCATAATGACCACCGTTATGGTATTTACCTGGGCCATATCTATCATTTCAATTATTTTTGTAACATATGTTTCCTTGTTGCTGTCGAGTTTCGGACAGGCAATGGCTAATGTACGGTTTTGAATAAAACGACGATGAAAATCGGCAAAAGCATAAGCTGTACAATCTGCTGCCAGTACGACGTCTGCTCCCCGGAAAAATCCTGCCTGAGGGTTCAGGAGGTGTAATTGTACCGGCCAATGGCTCAGTTGGGAAACCGGATCGTCTCCGGTTTCATCAGGATCGGTATTTTCATTTGTCCGCATCCTATTGTCTGGGGTGGAACCTTGGGCTATACTATTGGAATAAAAGCCCGTGACAGATGATGGTTTTCCGGTTGGCATTGAAGGCTTTTCTCTTATAAACGAACGCTCCATGCTTCCCGGACACCCGCAGGCTAATTGGGGTTTATTATCCTGATACAGGATCGGATTAAGATTGATCTCAATCCCTTTTTCCTGTAAATATTGTACACCTTTCTGAAGATAGAGTTTCTCTCCGTGCTCTTTTAAATGTTTCAGATGGGCCAGGATAGTTGCTTCTCCCTTAGGGATAATCCGCTCCATAACTGCAATCTCATCATAAGGCTCGGCTTCGCGTGTTTCCAGCGCGATGGCTCCGGCCGGACATTCTCCGATACAGGCTCCCAGTCCGTCACAGTATAATTCGCTTACGATACGGGCTTTTCCGTCAATCATTTGTAAAGCGCCTTCATAACATCCCCGGACGCATAATCCGCAACCGTTACACAATTCTTCATCAATCTTTATAATATTTCTTTTTGCTTTCATCGTTTTATTTTTTTACAAAAGTACAATGGTAGATGAGTAAAAAACGTAACATTTGTTACGTGTAATGAAATTAATTCTATGTATTTTTGTAAAAAAATGAAAGTGATGGATTCCGGCTTACTTTTTTTCTGTACTGCCTGTTGTGAAAAATCTCAGGAAGAGATTACCAGGATTAAATGTACGATTGAACATACGATAAAGGCCTATAAAAGAGGTGAATGTATTGCCCGTCAGGGTGACCGGGTGATGTCACTGTACATGCTTTCCAAAGGTCGTGTAAAAACGGAAATCGTGTCCGATTCAGGCCTTACGCTTTCGATAGAGGAAATTTCAGCGCCTTATCCTTTAGCTGCTGCTTTTCTTTTTGCGGACGAAAATCATTTTCCGGTAGATGTAACTGCTCTGGAAGATTGCGAAATTATCCTTATAAGCAAAACCTCTATTGAAAAACAGATGACTAAGTGCACGGCATTTTTGAGAGGATTTATGGCTTTTATCGCAAATCGTGTTCAATTTCTTTCCGAGAGACTGAAGATATTTTCACAAAAAGGTATAAAAGCTAAAATTGCCTATTATATCTTGCAACGGGACAAAAACGGCTCATTTGAACTGGGGCGGAGTATATCTTCGCTTGCCGATTATTTCGGAGTGGAACGTCCGTCGCTTTCAAGAGCAATATCGGAATTGGTCAGGGATGGAATCATTGATTATGAAGCCGGAAAAGGACGGATTTTGAGTTATAATGAGATAAAAGAATTGTTAGGGTAATAAATTCAATGGTTTTCAGCTTGAAAACTTGTGCGAATATTCGGTGAAATAGATTTTTATCAACAAGGTTTAAATTGTAAATTTGTGAAAATTAAATATTATACAAATGGCAAAAATTACAGTGAAAGACACAGAGGTGACAATTATTCAAGTTGATCAAGACGACTATCTCTGTTTGACAGATATGATAAAGGCAAAAGATGGAGATTTTTTTGTTGCAGATTGGTTGCGTAATCGTAATACCATGGAATATATCGGAATATGGGAACAAGTATTCAACCCCACTTTTAATTATGGCGAATTCGCCATAATTAAAAGTCAAGCAGGACTCAATAGTTTTAAAATTAGCGTGAAAGAGTTTGCTGCCAGGACAAATGCGATCGGACTACAAGCAAGGGCAGGTCGGTATGGCGGAACTTATGCCCACAAAGATATTGCATTTGAATTTGCCATGTGGATAAGTCCCGAATTCAAAATATACATAGTCAAAGAATTCCAACGTCTCAAGGAACAAGAACAACAGCAAATAGGCTGGAGTGCAAAACGAGAACTTGCCAAGATAAACTATCATATTCATACAGATGCAATAAAACAAAATCTGATTCCCATTAAATTGACACCACAACAAATAAACATCATATATGCCAACGAAGCGGATGTTTTGAATGTTGCATTATTTGGAATAACTGCTAAACAATGGCGCGAAGAAAATCCCAACCTGAAAGGTAATATTCGTGACTACGCGACAATCAATGAGTTAATATGCCTGTCAAATATGGAAAACCTTAATGCTGTTTTTATCAATGAAGGGCTTCCTCAAAAAGAACGCCTGATTAAGTTGAACCAAATTGCTATTCAGCAAATGAAAGTCTTATTTGAAGTAGAAAACCGCAAACTACTCAAATAAGTATAGCTTTGTAGAAAGTTTCTCACAAATTCAAAAACAGAAAAGGACGAATTCTGAATTATTATAAGATGAAAGAATTGTTAGGGTAATATATGCTCAAAGGTTTGTTGTTTTTTGTCAGTTTCGTTCTAAATGTTTATATTTGGCAACCAAATATAAATAATATGATTATGAAATTAAATGTACTTGTCAGTTTTGCATTTGTTATTTGTCTGTTTGCTTCATGCGAGGATGATGGAAATAAAAAATGTCAGATTGAGTTTGATTTGGCAACCTTTGAAAAAGAAAAAACGGAGTGGAGCGAGAATGGAGTTGTAAAATATAAATATGATTTTGTATTTTCTAAAATTGGTGAAGGGGATGAAGGTACTGTTATTATAGATGTAAATTCAAATCCTGATCGGTGGTATAAAAAATCCATAAATAACATCTACGATTATATTCTTTCAGGTTATGAAGAAAGAAGTAAGGCGATTATGGAAGATAATTCCGGAGATTATGCTATTTCTAAATTTTATATAGATATAACATATGATCCTGTATATCATTATCCTTCAGAAGTCGAATATAGATGCAAATATTACAATACAGATATAGATGGCGCTACCGGATATACCCTGAAAATAAGCAATTTTGAAGTTGTTAATGACTAATACTAACTGAATTTACGACAAGGATTTGTTTTTTGTAAATTCTTCGAAGAAGGTGTCCCTGTATGTGTTCCCGATTGCGATTTCGTGATTTTTAATAAAAACATCGTTATTATCAAAAGAATCGATTTGGTTTTTATTCACGATATACGACCGGTTTATCCTTAAAAAGATACTTTTTGGGAGTAAGTCATGTATATTTTTTACGTTCATCCGGGTGATAATACGCTGCCCTTCCATCTGGATGATAACATAATCTTTCAATCCTTCAATGAAAAGAATATCTTTCAGATGTACTTTGAAAAAACGCCTGTCGGATTTGACAAAAATATAGTCGTATTCGACGTTTTCCACACATTTATTGTCTTCTTCCAGTAGTAAAGAGTGATAGGTGATCGCTTTGTCTACCGCTTTCCTGAATTTGGCAGGATCGATCGGTTTGACCAGATAATCAATCGCATCCACTTCGTAACTGTCGAGCGCGTATTCAGAGTAGGCTGTGGTGAAAATGATCAGTGTATGTTTAGGTATGCTTCGCGCAAATTCGATACCGTTTATGCCTGGCATCTGGATATCGAGGAATATCAGGTCGACCTGGATTGTTTGTATGAATTCGCTTGCAGCTTCCGCACTGTTGAAACTGTCGAGTAATTCTAACTGGGAAATCTGTTCAACCAGCTTTTTGATCCCTTTACGAGCGATAGGCTCATCATCAACGATAATACAGTTCATTTTTATAAATTTAATTGTAAACATACTGTGTAAACCGACTCTGTTTCACTTATTTTCAACACATGATTGTTTTCGAACAATAAGTTCAGGCGGCGTTTAATGTTGGTCAGTCCGATTCCACCGGCATCCCGTTTTGCCGGTTTCAGCGGTTTTGAATTTTTGCATTCAAAGAGTAATTGTTTGTTTTCTGCTTTGAATCTGAGATATACGAAAGACATTTTTGAGTCAAGATTATGTTTTACTGCATTTTCCACAAATGGGATAAAAAGCAGGGGCGGAACTTCAATGTTTTCGATATTTCCCTCAACTGTGACCGTATATTCAAAATAATCACGGCGGACTTTTTCCAGTTCCAGAAAATCGGAAAGAAAGGCAATATCAGCATTCAGCGAAACTTGATCCTTTGTGCTGTCATTAAATTGATATTGCAGCATATCATCCAGTTTTACCAATATCCGGGAGGCTGTTTTGGGTTCTTCATCTACCAGAATATTGGCATTATTAATCATATTGAACAGGAAATGCGGATTAATCTGGCTTTTCAAAAAACTGAGTTCCGACCGGAATGTAGTGAGACGAAGATCGCTGATGTGGCGATTGCTTATCATCCAACGCTTAAATAACAGGAGCGCTGATACCCCGCCAAGAAAAAGAAATATGGCTAACATCGAAGATGCAATGCTCAGGAAGATGGCAATGCCTGATGGTTCTTGCTGGGTAACGGCTATGTCATAAAAAAGTTCTTGTAGTATGACCATTACAAAAAGAGCAAAAACCGTGAATAGAACAACTGAAATTACGTAAGCGAACAGCCTGTTTTTTGCCAGGAAACGGGGGAATAATACATAAGCATTGAAATAAACAAGCATATTCAGAAACAAGTAGTAAGTGATCCACCCGTAAAAACGGTTCAACGATGTGTTCAGCTTATCCGGAGCATCGAAAAAAATGCTGATGGTGATAGTCAGAATAACCGCCTGTAATACAAGATGCCTGTATATGCGATATTTATCGTCTGTCAGGAATGAGGATATACTGTTTTCGTTTGTTAATGTTCTGATCATTCCGAAATGTTTATTTTGAGTTCTGTTATTTCCGGTTTCGATATTAGTATGTATTTTTCCGGATATTGTAGTTCCAGCCTTTTCTTTATAGAAGCGAGGGCTTCGCCACTCAATTCCTTTTTATTATCTGATTTACATCTGAAAGACAATATCCCGCTTTCAAGTGAAAAAGACAAATCCAGCCGGGAGCTGTCTTCAATCAGGTATTGAACAAGGGAAATGAAAAGCATCGGTGAAACAAACAGATTGTTTATATCTGTTGTCATCTCTATTTTGTATTGAAACTGAGAATTATTTAATCGTTCCAAATCAAGAAAGCCGGTCAGAAAATTAATCTCGGATTTGATTAATGCTTTATCCCTGTTGCAATCGTATAGTTGATACCTTAATAACTGGGACAGTCGCATCAACATATTGGTTGTTTTTTCCGGTTCTGTTTCGACCGATGCGGACGCGTTTCTAAGTGTTTTGGATAAGAATGCGGGTGTTATTTGTCCTTTTAGCTTATTCAGTTCCGATTTAACCTGCTCTCCTTCCAGCCTGCTTACTTGCTCATTGTTTGTCAGCCAGTTACGGAATAGTAAAATGAAGGAAACCCCACAAAAACAGATCGTTGTAATCATACAGGCAGCTAAATTATCGACTAGGATAAGCGGATTGGTGTATGATGTAATCCGATGCGGTAGGCCTAACGTATTACGAACCCAGTATTCTTCCGCGATAGACAGCATGGGCAATAAAAACACGATAATGCAGAGCATGATTGAATAAATGATGTATTTTTCTTTTAAGAGAAACCTGGGCGTCAGGTAAAAGTAGTTGAAATACATGGCTATCAAATACAACGCGAATGAGGAAAAACAAATAAGATAGATCCGGTTTCCTATAATATCCTGACAATCCTGATAAGCGATGAATACCTGATTGAAGGTGATTACAGCTCCGATTAGAATGAAAAGCAGATGCCGCCAGATCCGATATTTTGCATCGATCAGAAAACGGGATAAAAAGCTGTTTTCTTTCATCTTATTCATTTTTCGTTCGCATGAGATTGGCAAAGATAGCGAAAGTTGAGGGTAATGCAAAGATACCTTAAAAGTCAACTCTGTATACTATATTGAAAATAGAATTTTTTAGCCTTCTCGGCTCTATTACCCCCGTTTTGAGGTTATATTCATGTCCGAAATATTCTTTGTATCCGGTAGCATTAACCCCTTTGACGGCAAGCTCATGCGAGAATTTGTTGCGGTTCATCCGGTAGCTGATTGTGTAATTCGCCAAGAACATCGGGGATAATTGTTTGGAATAAGCTTTGCTTTCATCGTATTGCGTTTCTTTGTCCGGATGTGCTAAGGTAGCCTCTTCCATTACCGGGGAATATCTGTCGCCCCCCTGCAATGTCAGCTTCAGATTGACACTCAAGACATCCTGTTTGTTGCGTCCCATCATCCATTCTTTCCCTATCAGTCCGTTTATCACATAGTTACGATTGAATTTGGTGCTGTGCCATACGCCGTCGCCTCCGCGATATTCCGAATTAAATACGGATGCCGTCACCATATAATACAGTCCTTTTGTCATGTATTTTTCGAATGTGATATCTATTCCGTAATTGCGCCCGTTTCCATCGTTTACCAATGCGTCTTTTACATAGAATGTGCTGCGGTTGAGAACCGAGTACGAACTGTCGGCAATCACGGGTACGTCGAACAAATATTGAAAGTAAGGCTCTATTTTCAGGGTCATATCGTCGGCGATTTTGTAATTGTACGATAAGGATAGGTGATGTGTTTTGGTGAAATCCAGGTCTTTGTTTACCATATCATTGCCTGTCGCATTTGTTTTCACAAAGTACACATCCATTTTTTCCATGCGGCTGTGTAGGCCATATGCCAGTCCGAAAGAACTTTTCGACGAAGCCTGCCATTTGACGGCGGCACGAGGCTCGATGGTCCAATGATTGTTCAGCGAAAGAAATTGACCATTCACCCCGATTGTAGCGGAAATCCTGTCGTTAAGGTTAAACAGGGAGCTTGTATAAGCCGATATCAGGTTGGTATTTCCTTTTCCTTCCGAAATCTGTTCCATTGGCTCGGTATAGAGGGGAGCCAGATCAAAATCCATGTCATATCGCATGTTGGTAATCGTAAACCCTGTTTTGTTTGTATGTTTTGAACTGTACTTTTTGTTGAAAGAGGATGTCAGCACCAGATTGGTATACCGGCTTTTAAAGTCAAGACAGGGTGACGAACTCATATCAACATCAAACACATCTTCCCAGGCATCTGTTTTGGAATAAGTGGTTGCCAGAGTAGTTTTTAGCTGACCGTTGTTTTTGAAAAAATAACGATGGCTAAGTCCTGCCGCAGCAGATGTTTGTTTCATTCTCGAGTCTTTCGAGTCGTCTTTATATTCCCATTCTTCGGGTGATTCGATTTCGGGCTTGATTTCGTCTATCAGCGCGGTTCCCCACAAAGAGAAAACGCCGGCGTTTTGGGTTGGTAAATTCACTTTGAAGTTCAAATCCTGATAATCCATTATTTGCTCAGACTCTCCCGGAGGGCTTATCTTATTCATCAATCCGGTAGTCGAATATCTGTAGTTGAAAATATACGAAGCATTCTGTTTTCTACTGATAGGACCTTCGGAAGCGATGTCTAATCCAAGTATTCCGGCTTGCAGGGTGTGCTGGAATTTCTGACTGTTTCCGTTTCTCAGTTTCATATCGAATATACCTGAAACGGCATTGTTGAATTCAGCGGGAAATGCGCTTGTGTAAAAATCGGAGTTGCCCAACACATTGCTGCTTAGTGATGACAATACACCGCCACCCAATGATGCCACATCCGCAAAGTGGTTCGGGTTGGGTATTTCAACGTCTTCTAACCGCCATTGAAGTAAGCTTGGTGCGTTTCCGTGCACTGATATGCCATTATTGCCGACAGCGGGCGATATTCCGGCAAATGAACTTACTAAACGTGCAGGATCGTCCATCCCACCGGCAAAGCGGCTCGCTTCTTCTACGCTCAGCATACGGGCGCCCGACAAAGCCATTTTGTTTAACGCTTCTTCTTTGTTGATACGCGGTCTGATAACGATTTCGTCAAGTTCCTGAATATTTTCTTTCAGCTGGATTTCAAGATAGACTTCTTTGGCCGACGTCAACATGATTTCACGAAAAACAGCAGGCTCGTATCCCATGTATGTCGCCTGAAGATCGTGACGTCCGACAGGAATGTTATTTATCAGAAACTTACCGTCTTCATCGGTAACTGTTCCTTTCTGCGGTAAATCAGAAAGACTGACCGACACAAATGGAAGCGGAATTCCTGAAGCATGGTCGACTACTACACCGCGGATGGATTGTACGGGTTTGTTTTCCTGAGCATCCATGTTTATTGAAAATAAGATGCAAATAATGAGCGATATTGGAAATACTAACTTTTTCATACGATTTTAATTGTTTTGTGATATTCTTGTATTGATTTATTATCTCTTTAAAAATCCCATTAGTTTATAAGCCTTGTCAAAAGCATTTCTTACTCCGTTCGAAGCATTCAGCTCTTCACCTAAAACCTGTTCCAGCGCGATTATTATCTTGTGACAATCTTCTTGTCTTATTCCTGATAATTGTGATACTTTCATTGTAACTTCTGTCTTGTTCATTGTTTTGTTATTTTGATTGTTATTAATTCTACTTTAACAGATTAAAAAAACGAGCGCAAAAGTCAGGACAAACACATTCAATTATTTGGCATTCAAATGATTAATTAGTATATTTGCGGTATGGATAGAAAAGCAAAC
>JAITVS010000212.1 GCA_031285685.1 Tannerella sp. | reverse complement strand
CTTCGGCCTGTTGCCATACGCCTTCATATACAACTCCCCAGAATGAAGCCACTTTCTCGCCTTCGACCATTCTGACTACCGTATTTTCATAATTGCCCGACAGAGATTGGTTTTTGGATAAAGTCGGTATCTTTGAAAATATGCCCTTGTTATGAGTCAATGTCAGATCCGTATGCCATTGCCAGTTTTTGCTCGTTACAGGATCGGCACCGATCGTTACCTCAACTCCTCTGTTTCTGATTCCTCCTGCATTCTTCAATAATTGTCCGTACCCGACATGCGTAGGCTGCTCAACTTCCAGTAATACATCCTTGGTCTCTTTATTATACCAATCGCCTGTAATAGTCAATTTTCCGTTCAGAAACGCCAGGTCGATACCAATGTTCGTTTGATCATTCCGTTCCCATTTCAAATACCGGGCTATCGGACGTCCTTCCTTATACGAAAGCGTACCGGAAGTAGAAGCTTCCATCATGGAATAGGTCCTGTAATCAGGAATTGCCTGATTTCCTACCGATCCATATCCGACGCGCAGTTTCAACTGGTTCAACGCCGAAACATCCTGCATAAACGACTCCTGTTTAATATCCCATGCGATGGCTGCAGAAGGGAACCAGGACCATTTGTCATATAATTTCGACGATCCGTCGCCACGGATAGAAGCCGTAAACATATACCTGTTTTTGAATACATAGTTTGCTCTGAACAAGTAAGATTGCAGGGTGCTTATCGTCCTTTCGGAACTTACGGCATACTTTGTTCCCGTTTGAAGACTGTTTGAACCCAGTGTCGCCGAAAGGCTCAGATCACGGGATTCGCTCTGATGCCAGTATGCATTGGAATAGGACTGCTCAAACACAGCAGTAGCATTGACACGATGATCACTATTAAACTCCTTCACATAACTCAGCGTATTCGTATTCAGCCAACTTGTTATATTTCTACTGTAGGCCGTCGCATTGGATGTTCCGTTCGAGAAATAATAATAACTCTTGTCATTATTGGTTTCGGTATTATTCGTATTGGAAAAGGTAACGCCTAACTGGGTGCGGAACGACAAACCATCCATAATCTTGAAATCCAGGTATCCCTGCAGATAATTCGTCAATGTGGTATTTAATTTGTCATTCTCATTGATTAGACCTAAAGGATTATATTTTGCCCCTCCGCTCAATGCTAAGTAATTATTATAATCACCCTTTTCGTTATACGGTTCCAGTGTATTCGGAAAATACATGGCCATTGTCAATAATCCGTAATACTGGCTCAATCGGGGTCCGGAACTGCGTGCATAACTGCCATAAAAATTAAGTCCGGCATCTAACCATGATTTGATCTTAGTATCGACTTTCAATCGATAATTATATAATTCGCGATAATTCCTCTTTACGGTTCCTTCATTCTTATTATATCGTACAGATGCCAGATAGGAAGTCTTCTCGCCTCCACTCGACACAGACAACTCATAATTCTGTTGTAAAGCCGGATCCCTGAATACCGCATCAAAATAATCATAACCGGCTGATCCGTTTTTAAAAGCGTCCAACTGCGAATTATCATAATACACATAAGCCTCTTTACCCTGCGATTCATTATACTCTTTTCCGAAAGTATTTGCCAGTTGGGCAAACTCATAGGGCGATAACATATCATCATACTCCGGTGCTTTTTTCCAATCCAGGAAGGTATTGAACGATACATTCACCTTGTCGGAAACCGGATTTTTAGTTGTTACCATGATCACACCATTAGCGCCCCTCGAACCATATACGGCCGTAGCCGAGGCATCTTTCAGAACTTCGATCGACTGGATATCATTCGGATTTAAAGACTGCAGGTCTCCGCCGATAAAACCGTCAATCACCACCAAAGGTCCCTGGTCTCCCGACACGGAATTCATACCGCGTATACGAATCGTATTACTCTGACTCGGATCTCCTGATCCCGACAAAATCGTGACTCCCGATATACGCCCCTGTAATGCATCCGTAATATTAGATGCGGGAACGCTGTTTAACGCATCATCCGCCTTAACAGAAGCAACAGCTCCCGTCAGATCACTTTTGCGCTGAACACCATATCCGACAACAACGACTTCATCCAATTTTGCCAGATCTTCTACTAACTGGACATTAATCATTGTCTGATTGTTAACAGGTATGGTAACTGTCGTATACCCAAGATAGGAAACTTTTAATGTAGCATCAGAAGGCACATTGGAAAACGAAAAATTACCGTCTGCATCGGTAAAAGTTCCGGTTGTTGTTCCGACAATAACAACTGATGCCCCGATCATCGTTTCTCCTGACTGATCGACAACCACCCCTTTTATATTAATAGGGTTCTGCGCATGCATTTGAAATGCAGGAAGGACACTTATCGCAAGCAGCCACATAAGCCTGACTAAAATGTTTGTTTTGCTTTTCATGAATTTTTCTTTTTAATTAGTTATCATTCTTCGACCAACAGCGGCAAAGATAGAAGCCTGCATAAAGGAGGCGTTGCAATATTGTACATAAATTTTACAAAATTGTACATCCTGCTTTAAAACACAAAAACAAGGCTTTTCGATTCTTGTCATTTAACAATAAGGATGATCCATGATGCTACCCAATGTGATTAGATCTTTTAGATTTTAATGGGACAGTAATGAAATCAGATATCAAAATAAAATAATTTTTTACATATTTTTAACTACATTATTTTGCGTTTTTATTTGCGTTTTTATACTTTTGTGATTATTTTTTTTTTAATAAAAACTATTAAAATCAACATGACGAAATCATTAAAATCTTCTGCAATTATTTCATTATTATTTTTTTCAATAGTCCAAAGTTATGGACAGGTTGCAACACGTTCATATAATTCTCAAGAAATCACAAAAACAAATAGATCTTTATTGTCAGATAGTGATTCAGAAAATGTTTTAATAACAATGCCTGCAATAAACATTGAAAAACTATTGAAAGAAGATAAAGAATTAGAAGGTTTAGACGTTCCTTTCAACACCGGATACATTTTTGACGTAGATTACACATTAAAACATGGTATGTGGAAAAAAACTGATTCTAAAAAAATCTGGACCATGAAATTTCGTTCAAAAGGAGCATATTATTTGAATTTCACTTTCTCAGAATTAAAACTTTCCTCTGATGCCGAACTTTATATATCAAATACAGAAGGTTCTATGGTTTATGGACCTATCACTTCGGTTCAAAATATGATGGAAGGTGCATTTATTACAGATTTGATTTCCGGCGAGGAAGCTATTATTCAATTAGTTGAACCGGCTAATACTGATAAAGAATCAGTCATCAGAATTAGTAAAGTAGTCCATGGATATAGAGATTGTTTTTCTCATATAGAAAATTCTGTTTTAAGAAATATCTACGATGCTACATGGGACTGTCACAATGACGTAAATTGTTTTCCTATTTGGAAAAACGAATCGAATGGAGTTGCTGTTATAATAATGCAGATAGATGGCAAACAAGGACATTGCACAGGTTCACTACTAAACAATACCGCTCAAAATAAAAAGCCATATTTCCTAACGGCTTTTCATTGCATAGACTTCGAGAAGGAAACTAAAGGAATATTAAGTAATAATGAAGTGCAAACTGCAGAAAATTGGGCTTTTCGTTTTCAGTTTAAATCAAATACCTGCGATGGTAACGGACAAATAGTTTCTTATACTTATAATCAGGCATATTTGAGAGCCTCTTGGTGGGATACGGATTTTGCTCTTATGGAATTAAAAACAAGTTTGTCAAACACGTCTTTTCCTATCACATTTTCAGGATGGAACAAAACTTCAAATAATCCTTCTAAAGGAACAGGTATACATCATCCAAAGGGTGATTTAATGAAAATTTCTTTTTGCAACACGACTATTCCGGGAAATATCAATCCAATACCATGGTCTGGCGCTCCTCAAGGTCATTACTGGTGTCCTAAATATACAAGCGGAACCACACAAGCAGGATCGTCGGGATCTCCTCTTTTTGATGGTTCAAAAAAAGTCATCGGACAATTAGCAGGAGGAGATGAATGTTGTGCACCTGCAACCAAAGTATACGGAAAGTTAAATCTATCGTGGACGGGAGGAGGAACAAGTAGCTCCAGATTATCAAACTGGTTAGACCCGTTAAATAAAGGAGTTTCTTCATTAGACCCTCTCTTCTCATATCCATCTTCTACTACAGGTTTATTAAAATGGTTTACAGGATCAGGACATTCAGGAACAACCAGTTATAGTAATAATGGAAGCCCTCTTGTCGTTTCGAGATCATCAAATACACATATTTACCTGGACTGGTATGTTGATGTAGCAGGACAACATTATCCGTTAGATACGAATGAAGAGGCACGACTGATAGGTGTATCGTCATCAAACAGTTCTGTTCTTAATGCGTCAATATTTGATTCCAATTGCATTTCGATCAGCACACCTTCCGCCGGGAATGCAAATTTGTATGTTAAAGTGATAGACGGCACCTATCTGCACGACTTCATTATTCCTATAAATGTTCTACAGAATTATAGTTATTACGTTTATCCTAATCCTGCAACAACTTCCATTACAATTGCGCCTGTATCCGACAATACAATGATGTCGAAATCAACGAATAACTCCGAAAATAAACACATTGCGTCAGTATTTATTTATGACTTGATGGGAAATTTAATTATTAACAAAATTTTCAACACAAAGGCTGAGTCTGTTCAATTAGATGTTTCTTCCTTATCCAAAGGAGTTTATAACATAATTGTATCAGATGGAAATGAATCATCTTCCATGAATGTTATTATAAAATAAATCGTATGAAAAAGTTTAGTATAATTCTTATTTTATTTATTTTGTTAGGCTGTGATGATAATAACCCTAAGCCGGAAGAATACTCCGGGCCTTATCCTGAACAGCTTGAATTCAGTCTGATGGATTTCACATTCAATTACAATCAGAGAAATATTGATATCGAATGTTCGAACTCTGCAGAATGGTATATTGCTTCGGTATCAGAAATCGCAACCAGCGATACCACCATCTACCATTTTGACAAAAAAGAACAGGTTTCCGGTAACTGGTTTACAATCGACAAGGAAAAAAACAAAAAACTTTTTTCATTAAATCTGGCAGAGAATAAAATGCCGGAAATTCGTAATCTGATTATCCGGGTTGAATCGGAATATTCCGAAGGTGAAGACATTCATATCAAACAATATCCGGGCTTTCTCTATATAGAAGAGGACCCTGATATCAAAAACCAACTGGTCGGAAAATGGCTTATTATTGCAGACGATTGGTTTGGCTGGATAGAAGAAACAGACGAGTCACGCGCTACGGTTGCAGAATTTACGGCTGAGGGTTTTTATAAAGAAGCAGGTAGCGATTATCGTAGATATAAAGTAAGTAAAGATTATATCTGTTTCAAGGTCTTAAATAGCGAGGATGATTATAATGGAATCGGAGTCACTTTCAATGATGAATGGATTTGTAAATATCAGTTTGATGGAAACAAGTTAAAAGTAGAGTTGGTTATGGGCGCTGTTGCGAGCATTTCGGGATATTTATACAAACGCACAAATTAAAAAACAGGACTGTCATAATAGCGAGCCTTGAGTAAAAAATTTGCAAAATCATCATAAAATGTCGATAATCAATCGGTTTTATCTTCTTTTGACCGGTAAGCTAAAGGTGTAATATGATAGACATCCTTGAAACATTTACCGAAATAACCGGAAGAGGTAAAACCGGTCATGTCTGAGATTTCGGAGATTCTCAGTTCGGGATGGTTTTTCAGTAAAAACGCAGCCCTTTTCAGACGTATCGTTAATATAAATTTATTGGGAGTCTGGCCTGTAATCGCCTTTATCTTGGAATACAGGCTGGTTCTCGCTATATATAATTCATCGGCTAACTGATCTATACTAAAGTCGGGATTCGTTATATTTTCATTCACGATACTCACTACTTTATCCATCATTTCCTTATCCAATTTATTTGTCGCCAGCATCAGAGGTGTCATTTGTGGTTGCTGACTGAATTTTTCCTGCAGAACAATCCGGCTATTAACCAGATTATTACATCTCGAGATCAGCACATTCATATTGAATGGCTTCGTTATATAATCATCAGCTCCGTTCTGCAATCCTTCAATCGTATGTTCTATCGCAGTTCTTGCTGTAAGCAGAACAACCGGAATATGACAGGTTTCCAGATCATTCTTAACTTCTTTACATAGCTCCACTCCTGACATTCCCGGCATTAAAACATCACTCAGTATAAGATTTGGCATCTCTCTTTTTACGACCTCGAGCCCTTCCTGTCCGTCAAAAGCCGATATGACATGATAAAACGGTTCAAAGATACGTATTAACATATCCATTAAAGCTTTATTGTCTTCTACGATCAAGATCTTTGCCTCATTCGCCTTACTTTGAATATTCTCATCCGGAACATTTTCAATAAGCCGGTTGTCCATAGTTCCTATTAGCATTTCATCATTTACAACCGCTTCGGACTCTCCTATTTGTTCCTTTTTGAAATGTTCCCTGCCTAATTTCAGATAGACCCTGAAAACCGAGCCTTTAGACCGGTCACTCTCAACCACAATATGCCCCTGATGCAGCTCCACAATACCTTTACTCAACGCTAAACCGATACCGGTACCGGAAGACGTGTTATTCGTCTGATAAAAACGATTAAAGATTTTCTCCAGGTCTTGCACATCAATACCTTCTCCCATATCTTTTACTTCAAGCACTGCATATCCGCTATCCTGTTTTATCGAAAGAGTGATCTCACCTCCGGCTTTTGTATGTTTAAATGCATTGGAAAGAAGATTATTCAACACTTTCTGTATCTGCCTGGCATCAAACCAAACAGACAGAACATCCATTTCTTTATAAAATGACAATTTAATATCCTGTGTATTGGAGTACTCCGAAAATAACAAATAGTTTTCTTCCAGAAAATCCACTATATTATGCTCTGAAACTTTGATTGTCATATGTCCCTGTTCCTGTTTTCTAAAATCAAGAAGCTCGGTTATAAGTCCTCTCATCTGCAGGCTGTTTTTATACACAGACAGTAGTTTATTATATACCTTGGGAGTAAAAGTTTCTATCTGCATCAACATTTCAATCTGTCCGGTTATCAATGTTAAAGGCGTACGGAACTCATGTGATATATTTGTAAAAAAACGCAATTTGGACTGATTTAACTCTTCGATATCCTGAATATGTTTTTGTTCATATTTCAGTGATTCCTGCAGTTTAATTTTACTTTTATAGGATCTGATAAGAAAATACAGGATAACTCCCATCACTATTACATAGAATAAATAGGCGTATATTGTCCTGTAAAACGGAGGTAAAACCGTTATGCTCAAACGGGTTTCGGGATTCGGGGTATTTACCGGTTCATCTTCCCGGGCTTTTATAACTAAGGTATATTTTCCGGGATTAAGGTTCGTATAGGTTATTACATTCTGATTATTGGCATCTATCCAGTCCTGCGAAAAGCCTTCGAGTCGATATACAATTCTGTCTTTATTCGCCGGGATATAATTTGTAACCGCAAATTCAATACTAAATACAGAATACTGACTTTCCAATGTAATACCCGGTTCCGCATAAAGCGACGCGTGCAGAATGCCGGTTTTATCATCGACATCGACAGGAATATTATTAACCGTAAGCCGGTAAGGCATTATATGATAAGCCTTTTTTGAGAATAAAAGATCCTTTTCATAAAAAGAGACCATTCCTTGCACCCCGCCCAGAAAAACTTCCCCGTCATTTGTCAGATAGAGGGCATTCTCATTAATCGCGGATAATGGAAATCCATTGTCTTTATTATAATTATAAAAAGTAGAATCCGAATGATCAAACTGACTGAATCCCTGATTTGTTATCAATAAAAGTTTTCCATAACGGGATTCGCACACTTCATATATACAGTCACTTGCCAGACCGTTTTTCCGGGAATCAAAGTTGGTAAACTTTTTTGTTTCATAATTAAACAGATCCAATCCGCTTCCGGATGTTGAAAACCACAAATTATAATAATGATCCTGTGAAATATTATTAATATTATTACTACTGATACTCCCTAAGTCCGACGGGTCATATTTATAGTGAACAAGCACATCTTTTTCAAGATCATAAGAAAAAACCCCTTCTCCGGTTGCAGCGATCCACAATGTTCCATAATAATCAATAAACAGATCCGCAACCATTTTGATTAAACGGCCTTCTTCCGTATTCTTGAACATCTGGCGACATCTGCCCGTTTGGGGTGAAAACAGACAAACCCCATTTTGGGTAGCAATTATCAGGTCATCTTTATAGGGTACGATATCCCGAACTATATCAGAAGGTAAACTGGTAGAATCATTTTCTACCGAACGATAGTGGGTAAAAATATCCGTTTTCAGATCCAATCTGTTTAGTCCTCCCAGATGAGTACCGATCCACATTATTTTTTTCCCGGAATCAAAATAGATTGATTTCACATTATTATGTGAAATACTATTTTTGTTATTGTCTTGCTGATACCATTTAAAAGTTCCGGTTTTCCTGTTATATACATTGACACCCCCACCTTCCGTACAGATCCACAGATTGTTATTATCGTCTTCCGTCATTTTACCTACAATAGGCGAACTAAGCCCCCGCCATTCTTCATTGGAGACTTTATAATGAGTATAGATCTCATAATCAGGGTTAAAATAGTTTACACCTCCAAAATAAGTGCCGAACCAGATGGTACCCTGATGATCTTTGATCATACTCCATATCGAATGATGAGTCATTCCGCTTGAATTGATATCGGTAGAGTAATGGCTGAATTCCCCTGTTTTTTTATTTAACTTATCAAGCCCCATAAACGTGCCGATCCTGAGATTTCCCTGATTATCCTCACAACAAGTCCTCACAAAATCCGAGGATATACTGTTTTTCATCGGATCATGTAAATACCGGATAATTTTATCATTCACCACTCTGTACAATCCATGCTCCCAGCTTCCGAACCAGATATCACCATCAACATCCATATAAATCTTCGTAATATTCGCCCTCTGCACCAAATGCGTGACCTGCTCTGTTGATTTGTTTACCAGATATAATCCATGATTGGATGTACCGACCCATAACAGTCCTTTGTCATCAATAAACATAGCTGATACTTCATCATCCTCTTGTGGCAACCGGCAATAGAATTCAGGCTCCGAATCATCCCGCAAAACAAATATTTCATTATTTCTACCAATGTATAAACCTTCACTATAATAGATAGCCGTAATATTGGAAGCCTCCTGAAGTGTCGTAAATTTTTCTTTCTTCATATCCCATTCTGCAACCCCATCAACGCATAAGAGATATACTTTTCCGTTTTTATTTCCGGTTATTCTCAATACATTATTGGAAAACAGGCTGTTCGGGTTATCTTTTTGGTATTTATAAACCTGAATATCATTGCCGGTATAACAATTTATACCCTCCCGGGTACCAATCCAGATAAAACCTCTTTCATCCTGGTACAAATCATTGACAGACACCTGAGAAAGGCCATTCTCAGGTGTCAGGCTCTGAAATGTAATGTCCTGCCCTATGGATGATAAGGTACCGGATATTACGAAAAACAAAATTAAAAAATGTCTCAAATTCCTCTATTTTTTCATTAACCTTAAAATTCCCTTAACCAATTCAACAATCGGAAGCGGAGCGACAGAAAGCACAACCACCCAAATCCACTGCATTTGTGTTAATGGTGCAAGATGAAAAATATCATGTAGTTGCGGTACTTCCAGCACGATAATCATCAAAAATAGAACGATCGCCAGAGCCCCTAATAACAGTTTATTTTTAAACATATTGCGGAATGCACTATGAAGAGAAGAACGCACATTAAGCACATGAGTTATCTGTGCAAATGCAAGTACGGCAAATGTCATGGTTTGCCCGACAGCTACGCTTGTCTGTAAACCGATTAAAAATGCAGCTAAAGATAACCCTCCGATCATTGCTCCCTGCAACAAGATCCGTGTCAGAAACGTTTTACTCATAATACCTCCTTTCGAATCAACCGGCTTACGACGCATCACATCCGGATCGGCCGAGTCAACGCTAAGTGCCAGTGCCGGCAAACTATCCGTAACAAGGTTTATCCACAAAATCTGTATCGGTAATAAAGGCGTAGGCCAATTTGCTACAATTGCTACAAATATAACAATGATTTCCCCTATATTCGTGGACAGCATAAACTGTATCGCTTTCAAGATGTTATCATAGATACGGCGTCCCTCTTCCACTGCCGCAACAATTGTAGTGAAATTATCGTCAGCCAGCACCACATCGGCCGCCTCTTTGGAGACATCCGTTCCTGTAATCCCCATTGCCAGACCAATATCGGCAAGCTTCAACGCCGGTGCATCATTTACTCCGTCACCGGTCATGGCAACAATGGCTCCTTTTTTCTGGAAAGCTTTAACGATACGAACCTTATGCTCCGGAGAAACACGGGCATAAACAGAAGTATCATCAATATTTTTAAGTAAATCCTCTTCTTTCATCTTTTCCAATTCGCTGCCGGTCATAGCGATTTCATCCTTCTCTTTTATGTCCAACGATTCAGCAATCGCTACCGCGGTAATAAGGTGATCGCCGGTGATCATTACAGGCTTGATTCCTGCTTCCCGACATTTTACGACAGCATCTTTTACCTCCTCACGCGGAGGATCAATCATTCCTACCATCCCCACAAATATCAAATCATGTTCAAGTGTTTTCGGAGTAACCTCCGACGGCACCTCCGTAACTTCCTTATAAGCAACGCCTAATACACGCAATTCTTTTTCCGCCATATGTACGTTCGCTTTTCGTATCTTTTCCTTTTCATGTTCGGATAACTCCAGCACTTCTCCGTTCAGCAGAATAGATTTGCAGCAGGCCAACAATTCGTCCACACCGCCTTTTGTATGTACATAGATCTTACTGCCGTCACGATTCACTGTTGTCATCATTTTCCGTTCCGAATCAAACGGAACCTCCGCAATACGTTCCTGTTGCCCTTCAATATCGTTCTTGTTCAACCCAAAACGTAAACCGGTATTTAAAAACGCCGTTTCGGTTGGATCTCCGGTCGTTTTCCAACGACCATTTTCACCACTCAACTTAGCATCATTGGCCAAAATAGAAGATATAAGTAATCGCATCTGATCCGTATTCAATGACTCAGGTACTTCTGATAATTGATGATCAGTATACAGATTCACAATCGTCATTTTATTTTGTGTCAACGTTCCCGTTTTATCCGAACAAATTACATTGGTGCTACCCAATGTTTCAACGGAAGGAAGATGTCGGACAATCGCATGTCTTTTTGCCAATCGCTGAACTCCTACAGCAAGGACAATCGTCGAGACAGCAGGAAGTCCTTCCGGTATAGCTGCCGCTGCAAGACTAACCGCAGTCATAAACATTTCCAGAACTTCACGTCCTTCTATAATACCTACCAGAAATATAATCAGACAGATGGCCAAAGCCGCTATCCCCAAAAACTTCCCCAACTGATCGATCCTCACCTGCATCGGGGTTTTCGTTTCCGGGACAGATTGGATCATTCCGGCGATCTTTCCTACTTCGGTCGACATTCCTGTTGCTACAGCAATACCTTTTCCACGTCCATACGAAACAAGTGTCGAAGAAAAAGCCATATTTTCCCTGTCACCCAAAGGAACTTCTCCTTCAATCACTTCGGAATGTTTTGTCTCCGGTACGGACTCTCCCGTTAACGCGGCTTCCTCGATTTTCAGATTAATCGCTTCCGTCAGACGAATATCCGCAGGTATTAAATCACCGGTTTCTATCACAACAATATCCCCTCTGACAATCTCACGCGAAGGAATTGTTTCCACCTGTCCCTCACGTAATACTTTGGAATATGGAGCCGACATTTTTTCAAGCGCTTCGATTGATTTTTCGGCTTTCACCTCCTGTGCAGTTCCGATACATGCATTCAGAATAACAATGATCAGGATTATAATCGCATCCGTAAAACCTTCGCCATTCATATAACCGACTATTCCGGATATAATAGCGGCAATTAATAGTACAAAAATCATAAAACTCTTGAACTGCTCCAGAAACTTGGCCAATAAAGACTTTTGTTTCTTTTTTTCAAATTCATTCGCCCCGTCACGTAGAAAACGCTGCTGTGCACCTTCCTTGCTTAATCCCGTACGACAATCTGTTTCGAACTTTTTTTCAATATCACTAACCTGTAAATTATAGAAATGCATTCCATTAGTTGTATTCATACTCTTTTATATTAATATTCCGGAAACCTATTCCGTTCCGAAATCAGATAATTTACTTCTAATTCGATTTCTTTTTCTCTAATCCGATTGCCGACGATGGTAAAAAAGCTAATATTCCGACTACGACAATGATAAGTCCACAAAGAATAAATGTTGTCGTAAGCCCCAGGTAATCCGAGAAAAAACCTATTCCAACAAGCCCTATCAGCGAAGGAATCATACTTAATGTAAGATACATTGAAAAAACACGCCCGAGAACTGAAGGGTCGATATTTGTCTGTATAATAGCCGTAAATGACGAATAAAAAACAGATCCGGACATTCCGCCAATAGTTGTAAGCACTGCAAAAATAATAAACCCTTCCGAAGATAACACTCCGGAGAGAAAAAATGTGATACCTATTACGATATACATTAAATTGATCAGAATCACCTTGTTTATTTTATACACCTTTGCCCCCATAATCATTCCCCCGAACAACGAACCGACACCCCATAACGCTTCAATCAAACTTACCTGAAATGAATCACCGCCGAAATGATTCAATGTCATTAACGGAAATAATACACTCACAAGCATAATAAAAAACATAATAATCGTCGCAAACAAAAAAATCCAGCTTAGTCCATGATTCTTCAGAACAATAGCAATAGCTTCTTTCATATCGGAAAATACAGTTTTCACTTCCTTCTTCAATTTTTCCGGATCAGGAATATGCACAAACAGAAGCGATACGCATGCTACGATTGCACCAAAAACATCCAGCAAAAGCACATATTCCATATCCCATACAGAAAGAAACAATGCCCCCAATGCCGGACCTGCAATATTCCCAATCGAAAATATGATCTGGTCGATTCCGGCGATACGTGCAATTTGTTCCTCCGGAGCCAGCAAAGGTACCGAAGCCTGCATGGCCGGAGAATGAAAAGCCGAACCTACAGATCGTAAACCCAAAAGAATAAAAATATGCCACATCTCCGCAATGCCGGTCCAAAACAGAACAGCAAGGATAAAAGTACAAAAGGCAATGAAGCTATCAGCCAATATCATAATGGCTTTTCTGTTCCAGCGGTCGATGAAAACACCACATATCGGCCCCAGCAATGCTTGTGGCAACATGCCGGCAATAGCAGCCAAGGCAAGCATTTCTCCCGATCCGGTCTCAATACTTATCCAAAGTATAATAGCAAAATTAACGATTGTACTGCTAAGAATAGACAGGAACTGCCCGGTCCATATGATCGCAAAAACTTTTTTCCAATTTTCCATAATACAAAATCATTTATCCGACGTTACGGCATATCATCGCTATTTTACAGAAAACATGCATAAAAAGTCCATTTTCAAACTACAAAGATAGTGCAAGCCGAGAGAAATGCAAAACAAATTTTATTTGTTTTCACTACCGAGGCGCAGCCTATCTTCAATTTAAAAGATTAAAGATAGTGCAAGTTGAGAGCAATGCAAAACCACCGATACAAAAAAACCTGTGGAATATAAATATATTTTCCACAAGTCTTCCTTTATAACCTGAAATGCCTTATCAAAAAAAAGTCTTCAACTGCGCCAGTAAAGTAGCTTTATCCATAGCTCCGGCATTACGCCACACAGCTTCTCCGTTTTTAAAAATAATAAATGTAGGAACAGCTTGTACATTATACTGATCGGCAACACTCTGGTTTTTATCGACATCGATTTTCAACACACGTGCTTCACCCTGCAATTCTTTTCCAATATCTTCAATAACCGGCCCCATTGTTTTACAGGGTCCGCACCATGTAGCATAAAAGTCGACTAATACAGGCTTATCACCTTTTATTATATCATTAAATGTTTCCATACTTTGTTCTTATTTTGAATATTCCTGTTACTAAAAATCCACCCTCAGGAGAAGGTGGATTTTTAATTTTAATTATTATCCGGAAATTTATTTACCTTCAAATCTTTTTTCCACTACTTTCCAGTCTATAATATTCCAAAGCGCATTGATATGATCAGCACGACGGTTTTGATAATCAAGATAGTAAGAGTGTTCCCAAACATCGAATCCGATAAGCGGAACCAATCCGGCTTTCAGCGGATTTCCGGCATTACTTTCTTTCAAAATAACCAGTTTTCCGTTTTTATCTTTGGCCACCCATGCCCAACCGGAACCAAACAATGCTACAGATGCCGCATTAAACTCTTTTTTGAAATCCTCAAAACTTCCGAATTGTTTTTTTATCGCCTCAGCCAATGCCCCGGAAGGCTCACCTCCGCCCTTCGGAGAAAATGTATAAAAATAAAATTCATGATTCCATACCTGAGCGGCATTGTTAAATATACCGCCATCCGAATATTTCACGATTTCTTCCAATGATGAATTATCAAAGGGAGTTCCTTTTTTAAGGTTATTCAGATTATTAACATAAGCCTGAACATGTTTACCGTGATGAAACTCAACCGTCTGCTTGCTTATTACCGGTTCTAATGCATTACTCTCATAAGGCAATTTAAATAATTCAAATTCCTTTGCACTACCATTTTGAACATTTGCTCCCATAATTAATAATATTAATAAGATTGATAAATTAAATAACTTTTTCATAACTCTATATAATTTAAATTCAATTAAATTGTTTTTTTCTATTGCAAATATAACACAAAAAAAGCAGATCAATGCTTTTTTCCGTATCAATAATATCTATGCTGTTATTGATGGAATTAATGACTTTTTTGTAACTTTGCACCGTTTTTATCATATAATTCTCATAATGAAGATTGTACTAGATTTCAAACCCAGATTATTTCAGTCTATTAAGTCATATACCAGGGAGAAATTCCTGAGTGATTTAATGGCGGGTATTATCGTGGGTATTGTAGCTTTGCCTTTAGCAATAGCATTTGGTATAGCATCAGGCGTTAGTCCGGAGAAAGGTCTGATTACAGCTATAATCGGGGGATTTATCGTCTCGTTTCTCGGAGGAAGTTCCGTCCAGATAGGAGGACCGACAGGAGCATTCATTGTCATTGTCTATGGCATAATACAAAATTTCGGTATAGAAGGACTGGCTATTGCTACTTTCCTCGCCGGTATGTTGCTTGTTTTGATGGGGGTACTAAGGTTGGGAACGATTATAAAATTCATTCCTTACCCTATTGTTGTCGGTTTCACAAGCGGCATAGCGCTGACTATTTTTACCACGCAGATGAAAGATTTATTTGGCATGACCATAGACAAGATTCCGGGGGACTTTATATCCAAGTGGATTGTTTATGCCCAGAATATAACGACCATGTCATGGTGGTCACTGCTCATCGGTATTGTCAGCATTGCCATCATTATTCTGACACCGAAAATATCTAAAAAAATTCCGGGTTCACTGGTTGCAATCATCATAATGACAATTATCGTCTATCTGATGCGTACATACCTCGGCATGACAGGAATAGAAACTATCGGTGACAGATTTGAGATCAATGCATCCTTACCCAGCCCGGAAACGATTCCTCTCAATATGGGAACCATAAATATGTTATTACCCTCTGCATTTACAATCGCATTACTCGGCGCCATCGAATCATTGCTTTCTGCTACCGTTGCCGATGGAGTAACCGGAGAAAAACATGACTCAAACACAGAACTCATCGCTCAGGGAGCTGCCAATATTGTTGTTCCGATATTCGGAGGTATTCCGGTAACAGGAGCGATTGCACGTACCATGACCAATATTAATAACGGCGGACGTACACCTGTAGCGGGAATCATACATGCCATCGTATTGTTGCTGATTTTACTTTTTCTGGGCCCTCTGACAAAACACATACCCATGTCGTGCCTGGCAGGTGTCTTGATTATAGTTTCATACAATATGAGTGAATGGCGCACTTTCCGTTCACTACTGAAAAACCCCAGAAGCGATGTCATCGTTTTACTGGTAACATTTTTTCTTACCGTAATTTTCGACCTTACGATCGCAATAGAAATAGGATTATTATTGGCAATGATACTATTCATGCGTCGCATAATGGAAACAACACAAGTGTCGGTATCAAGAGAAAAAATAGACCTGTCAAACGAAGGTGAACTGATGAACGACAACGAAGTTCTGGACATACCCGAGGGAGTGGAAGTTTATGAGATAGACGGTCCGTTCTTCTTTGGTGTCGCCAATAAGTTCGATGAGTGTATGAAACAAATGAGGGACACACCGAAAGTTCGCATCATTCGTATGCGCAAAGTTCCGTTTATGGACTCCACCGGACTACATAATCTGGAAAGTCTGTGCCGCCTGTCTGCAAAAGAAAATATACAGGTTATACTTTCCGGGGTAAATGAAAAAGTACGGACAGTACTGATAAAAAGTGGTATGGATAAAAAAATCGGAGGAGAATATATCTGTAGAAACATACATGAAGCCCTGGAAAAAGCAAAAAAATATGTAGAAACAAAGGATGTTTCAGAATAATTCTGTCATTTAGTATTCTGAACCGGGATTCAACTAATTTATAACAACTAAATAGATTAATAATGATTACATCAGACCAACTAAAAGACTTGTTGGAACGCGAGCTCGCGTTGAGGAGGTATCTTTGACATCGATGCTAAGACCGTCCAATTGGAAGAAGAAGAATTAAGAACGCAGGATCCCACATTCTGGGAAGACGCAAAACGCGCCGAAGCGCAAATGCAGATTGTAAAAGGATTGAAAAAATGGATTGAACTCTACAAGGAAGTACATGATACGGCAGAAGAACTCAATCTCGCTTTTGAGTATGTGAAGGAAGGCATAACAAGTGAAGAGGAAGTTGATACTGCTTATGCAAAAACAAAAGAATTAATTGAAAATCTGGAATTCCGTAATATGCTTCGTGAAGAAGCAGACCAGATGGGTTGCGTATTGAAAATTAATTCAGGTGCCGGAGGTACGGAAAGTCAGGATTGGGCATCCATGCTGATGCGTATGTATATGCGCTGGGGTGAATCCAACAATTACAAAGTGACAATAAGTAACCTGCAGGAAGGTGATGAAGCCGGAATCAAGACTGTTACGATACAGATCGAAGGTGACTATGCTTATGGCTACCTGAAAGGGGAAAACGGAGTACATCGTCTGGTTCGCGTATCTCCCTATAATGCGCAGGGAAAGCGCATGACCTCTTTTGCGTCCGTATTTGTCACACCGCTTGTAGATGATACGATCGAGGTAAATATCAATCCGGCGAACATCTCATGGGATACGTTCCGGTCCAGCGGCGCCGGAGGACAGAATGTCAACAAAGTAGAATCCGGCGTACGTCTGCGTTATCAGTACAAAGATCCCTACACAGGCGAAGAAGAGGAGATTCTGATCGAAAATACCGAAACGCGGGATCAACCCAAAAACCGCGAAAACGCCATGCGTCAGTTACGTTCAATCCTTTACGATAAGGAAATGCAGCATCGGCTGGCGGAAAAGGCTAAAGTTGAAGCCGGCAAAATGAAAATTGAATGGGGTTCCCAGATACGCAGCTATGTATTTGACGACCGTCGCGTAAAAGATCATCGTACAAATTTTCAGACATCCGACGTCAACGGTGTTATGGACGGCAAAATTGACGGTTTCATCAAAGCGTACCTGATGGAATTCGCCGGAGCGGAAAATAACTGAATTGTAACATAAACCTAGAAGCCTTCACTTCATATCCGCATTTGCGGAAAGAAGTGAAGGCTCCTATTTATATTAATAAAATCATTGTCAATAGATTATTCCTGATAAAATCCATCCTTATCTCTTCCAAAGTTACCTTCCGGCGTTTCAACAATCAGATAGAACAGTGGACGACTAACCTGCTGCTGTGACAAAAATGCCATCGCATCCGCCTTACAAGGCGCCTTATGCACTCTCCATACAGAATTATTATCCCGATCCTCCCTGACAAATACAATATTTCCGGCATTTCCGGCGGACGCACGGCTTTGCACAGTAACTTTTTCCGGCTCCAGATCATTTTTTTTCACTCCGTTATGTTTGGTAAAAATGGCATGCGTCTTTTTCCACATATCATGTGTAAAAGAGGCGCCTGCGACAAATGCGTCATATTCTCCGGTAAGTGCACCATTATTTGTTACTGCAAAATATCCGTATCGAAATAACTCATCACAAATAAGCTTCTTTGAATCCGAAGCCACATGCATAAAAGGAAGTTCCGTCATCGCAGCCCGCGCATTCGCTTCATTTTGAAACACATAGTAAACAAACGGATCCTTTCGCGGATTTTTTAATCGTTCAACCAACCAATAAGCCATTGATTGTGGAAACGTATCAACACGCATCCCTTTATTATCCAGTTCCGTATAAATTTTCCTACCGGTCATTTGAGCAATTTCTGTCGGCTGAATGATTGCCTCTTCACGTACACCCACCATTTCATTTTGCAGAGGCTCTGTTTCGACACCAACTGATTTTTTCCGTATTGCTTCCGCAAGCACAATAAATGAACAAGGTATCATAATCACCATTTTGTTCAAAATACCCTGAACTATAAATTCAGGATCTATATCCCACTTATACAGGTTGATTAATTCGGAAATAAACCACAGATATGCACTTGCAATTAACAACTTCGTAGCGATACTCCAGTCGTTTTTTCGCCGAAGAACAAGTATGCTCAAAAGCAACAATGCTACCGGAGTCAATACCAATATAAAATTCTGAAATACGAACCAATAATCAACATTTATCTCTAACTTCGGGTATTTAAAGTATAAGTAGAAAATCGTTCTAATACAGCGATTTACATTTATGTTTCGTACTATGGGGTACGATTTGGAGCGGATTCAAAGAACTGTTTTGACCACGTTTGTCCATCAC
>JAITVS010000396.1 GCA_031285685.1 Tannerella sp. | reverse complement strand
TTATTTCCATACATACCAACTCCGTAAGAAGAGGAAATGCATCAGGAACCGAAACATATACGATCGGACTGACCAACTCGGACGAAAACCTGGAAGTGGCAATGCGTGAAAACTCCGTCATATTAATGGAAGATGATTACCTCCAGAAATATGAAGGGTTTGATCCCAAATCTTCGGAATCGTATATTATATTTGAGTTTATACAAAGTAAACACATGGAACAAAGCGTATCATTAGCATCCGAAATACAGAAGTCGTTCGTAAAATCGAAACGCAGTAACCGCGGTGTGCGACAGGCCGGATTGCTGGTGCTACGAAAAACAAGTATGCCAAGCATACTCATTGAGTTAGGTTTTATATCAAACCGTGAAGAAGAACGCTTTATGGCCTCCAATGATGGTCAGAGGACACTGGCTCAAGCTATCTACAGGGCATTCGACAGTTATAAAAAAGACTATACCCGTAAATCAGGCAACATAGTCAGTAAGCAGGTTATAACAGTTCCTCCGGAGATGACAGCGGAAAAAAGCTCATCATCTAAAGAAGAACCAAGGACAAATAAAGCTTTTGAAAATGCTACAGAACAGGAAGGCGATATATTGTACAAGGTACAAATCCTTACATCTGATAAAAAATTGGCTGTTACAGACAAACGCTTTAAAGGATATAACGACATTTCTTTTTATCTCGACAAAGGCATCTATAAATATACATATGGCTCCACATCCGACTATAAGAAGATTCTCAGTATGTATAAAAAGGCTGCAAAGGATTTTAAAGGAGCCTTCATTATAAAAACGAAAGACGGAAAAAGAATTTACAATTAAAAAAATTCACTATGAAAAAATTTTCAAAAGAGGCAAAAATTGGTATTGCAACTATATTAAGTCTGGTATTATTATATATAGGTGTAAATTATCTGAAAGGCATAAATCTTTTCAAGCCGGCAAACTATTACTACGTATCATGCAGCAATGTAAAAGATATAAATATATCCTCTCCGGTATTTGTTGATGGGTTTAAAGTCGGGTTGGTTCGCAGCATAGCATATGATTATTCATCGATCAATAAAATAACGCTGGAAATAAGCCTTGACAAGGGGATGAAAATAAATAAAGGAAGTTACGTTTCTATAGAATCCACACTGCTAAGCGGCGCGGAACTTAATATAAAGTTAGATAAAGGTGTAGACGAATACTACAAACCCGGCGATACGCTGGAAGGACGGATAAAAAGCGGAATGATGACGTCGGTAGAAGAAGATATTCTTCCCCTGGTTGTCGACATGATGCCAAAGATAGACTCCATACTAATGGGACTTCAGGCGCTTGTAAATAATGCAGCAATATCTGAATCGCTCAGCAACCTGGAAAGTACGACAAAACAATTGGAAGAGTCCTCGATTCGGCTAAATGCTTTCCTGAAAAACGATGTTCCGGAAATATCATCCGGCCTTAAGACAACAGCATCTAACCTGTCGACATTCAGCAGCAATCTGAATAATCTCGACTTAGAACAAAGCATCAATAGCTTTAACTCAACACTTGGAAATATAAATACAATGGCATCGAAACTCAATTCCAATGACAATTCGCTGGGACTATTATTAAACGACTCGCTGCTGTACAACAATCTGAACCGTACTGTAGAAAATGCCTCCGGACTTCTCTTTGATGTAAAACAGAATCCTAAAAAATACGTTCGCTTCTCTTTGTTTTAAAATTATACATTAATACAAAAAAAAATGTCTCCGGCAATACTTTTTTGATATTTAGACGAAGTCTAAATATCAAAAAAAAATCCGGCTCTCTAAAAAAACGTAAGCGTTTGATTATAGTATATTTTCTAATACGAAAGACATCTTTTGACAATAATTTGCAGATAGACACAATATTCCCAAACCTCCCATTTGCAATAGATAATGTTTCCGATAGTAGAAAAAGCACATTAAAAATCAACATATTACACATAAACAATTGAAAGGAAATGGGATATTGAAATTATGAAATATCCAAATAAAAAGCCAGTTTTTTTTTATAAATAATTTTATAACCTTTGCACTACCAAAAAATAATATGAAGAACTTATTTTGATTTTACTATATAATATTACTACATAAAAAGTGTATGCAAAAAGATTCTAAATCAATGTGGGAAGACTGCTTGACAGTCATAAAGGATATTGTTCCTCAGGCTGCTTTTGAAGCCTGGTTCAAGCCTATTATACCTTTATCTTACGAAGACCGGAAATTCACAATTCAGGTTCCAAGTCAATTCTTTTATGAATACCTGGAAGAAAAATATGTGAATGTTCTTAAGATGACGCTGAATCGCGTATTCGGCGAAGGTACCACTCTCAAATACCGCGTAGTGGTTAGCGGACAAACAAAGAAAACGAATGGCAACAGTGTCACTTACCACGGAGATGAATCCAGGAGTATGCTTTCGCATACGCCTAATAAAATTGATGCAACAAAGGCTCCGGGGCCTTTTAAAGTAGCATCACAGGATTTGGATTCCCAATTGAATCCGAGGTATAATTTCGATAATTTCTTCGAAGGAGAAAGCAATAAACTCATACGCGCCGTTTCTGAAAAGATTGCATCAGATCCTGGAAAAACAGCTTTTAACCCATTGTTTATATACGGACCGTCAGGAGTTGGTAAAACTCATATATGCCATGCTATCGGAGTGAAAATACGCGAATTATTTCCTGAAAAACGCGTATTGTATGTATCATCTAATTTATTCCGCCTGCAATACACGGATGCTGTACGTAAAAATATAACGAACGACTTTCTGAGTTTCTATCAGAGCATCGATGTATTAATATTGGATGATATACATGAATTGATAGGATTGACAAAAACGCAGGAAATATTTTTTCAGATATTCAATAACCTTCATCAATTAGGAAAACAACTTGTCCTTACATGCGATCGTGCACCTGTTGATCTGCAAGGCATGGAAGAAAGGCTCATCTCCCGCCTGAAATGGGGCATGACCGCTCAAATAGAACGTCCGGATCCGGAATTGAGGAAAAAAATATTACGCAATAAGATCGATCATGAAGGACTGGAGATTCCTAACGATGTATTTGAGTTTATAGTGAATAATGTTACGGAAAACGTTCGTGACCTCGAAGGCATACTTGTTTCATTGATGGCTAATTCCGTCATTACGAATAAGGAAATAGACATCACACTGGCTAAACAGGTAATCAGTCAGACTGTACGCCTGGAGAAAAGGCAGTTGACAATTAAAAAGATTCAGGAAATTGTATGTCGTTATTTTAATCTTGATGAAGCATTGATTCAGACCCCATCACGCAAACGTGAAATTGTACAAGCACGCCAGATAACCATGTTCCTTGCAAAAAAATATACGGAATCATCATTTGCTCATATCGGCAAAGTCGTTGGAGGTAAAGATCACGCTACAGTTCTTCATGCATGCAAAACCGTAAAGGACCAGATTGAAATAAGCCGAACATTCCGCTCAACCATGGATGCAATAGAACTCTGTCTGAAACAATAATCAGACAGACATCCTTTAATACGAAACTTTTTTATTGTTTTTTATACTTATAGTCCCTTCCGTTTTGCCTCATTCCATATGGCATCCATTTCGGAAAGGGACATTTCTTTTAAAGACAGACCTTTTTCCAATGTCTGCGATTCAAGGTAATTAAAACGGCGTATAAACTTCTGATTTGTGCGTTCAAGAGCGTTATCCGGATTTATCTTATAAAGGCGGGCAGCATTGATTATGCTGAAAATAAAATCGCCGAATTCAGCTTCTTTCTTATCATCATCCATCGCATTAACTTCATGCCTGAGTTCGGCCAACTCTTCTTCTACCTTATCCCAGACCTGTTCACGTTTTTCCCAGTCAAAACCTACATTTCGGGCTTTTTCCTGAATACGCTGCGCCTTT
>JAITVS010000378.1 GCA_031285685.1 Tannerella sp. | reverse complement strand
TTCTTTCCGGAAAGTCACTTTATCGGGTTTTGGGAAACGTATCAGGCTCTTCCCCATGTCTTTGGATGTCGCCACGGCAAGCCCGCGCTGGTCATGTTCGTTTACCGCACAATAAAAATGATAAACGACGCCGTTCCATTTAACAACGTATGATTTGTGCGCGAAGAGATTATCGTACTTTTCAGTTGGAATGATGATATCGTCACCATCCCAATCCGTCCAGTTGATCAGGTCATATGAACAGGCAAAAGTATTGAATGCTTTGTATTCGCGGTTCTGACGGAATGCACCGAAATAGAACATTACGTAGACATCGCCGATTTTTTGAATCACTCCGTCACCGGTGATGCCTTCCTCATGGTTTATAATCGGATTGTCCTTATAGCGTTTCCAGTTGACCATATCTTTCGACAGTGCGATGCCGATACGTTCCGCTTTGACATTATTATCCGGATTGATGCCCCCTGCGTTGTAGTACATGACGAACGGATAACCGAGGGTTTTATTTTTGTCCCATATAACGGACGATTTGTATTGCGTGATGTTTTCCCACCAGCCTTTATTTTTATCAAGAGGAGAAAGACGTGGTTTGTCAAAAGTCTTCCATTCGTGCGCTTTCGTAATATCATCTTCCGTCCAGGCGACGCCGATTTCAAGTCTGCCCTGTTCGTATCCGCAGCCGGTGCCTCCGAAATACGATAACCAGTATTTGTTTCTGAACTTCTGTGCCTCGTAGCTTCCTCCCCATTCATAATCGACAAGTGAGACATATCCGGCGCGTTGGTTTTCGTCCCATCTTCCGCTTTCTGCATCCGGGAAGGATAATATCCGTCCGAGCGTTTTCCATTCGAGCAGGTTTTCGCTTTCGGCCAGCCAGGTTTCGTATCCGCGTCCGTCTTTACCTGTTTTTCCGTCATAAACGATGTAAGACATATACCATTTACCGTTTTCCCGGAAAACAGTAGGACAATCGATTTTGTGATGATTATCGCCGGGAGCTAATATCAGGCCATACTTATAGGGTGTTTTCACCTCTTCGTATATTTTTTGCATGACTTCTTCCGAAACCGTTTTTTGTGCGGAAGTGTGTATGATAAATGAAAAAATTGCGATGATGAAATATATTTTTTTCATTATCTTTTATTGTTTGTTAATCAATGTTTTATGTGTCTTTTTGTCACTAATAAAACAGCCAATCTATACGGCTTGACGGATCATTTCCACCGAAACCGGCATTGTGAGATTTTATTTGTTGGTCCGCATCAATGAAACCGAATACAATAAGTGCGCCTTTGCCGAGGTTTAACGTATGTTTACCGGCTTCGAACGTATATACATGAATATTTACAGAACCTCTGTCGGGGATATCCAGCGCATTTACGATTTTAACATCGCCTTGCCCGTATTGGTTTGCACTGGCGTCGGTTTCAAGAGTCGGCGCTTTGGCGTATTCTTTACGTTCGCTGTTTACATAGCCTACCAGGAGGCTTACTGGCTGTCTGGCCTCGAAGGAGAGTGTTGTTCCGTTGTTTACCTGTTCATTCAGGTTGAAACGTACCGGATGCATATTTTTCAGTTCATCCGAAAAGTCACGAATGATGAATTCACTGTCGGAAAATATTTTTTCGCCTTTTTTTATCTGATAACGTGGTGCGTTTATATTTTCTAATTTAATGTCTACCGGTGTTAAAACCTCAAAAAATTGATTGTCTCCTTCGTTGTTTTTTTTCAGGAAATCAACGTTCTTTTTAAGATTGGCAAATTCTGTTTCATAATGAACTAATAATTCTTCCCATGTTTTGTTGTTTCCGTCGTCACCCCCGATTGGTATGCGGCGTTGAGCGGTTTGCATACTGTTTGCGTACAGGTATGTATCTTTTGTTAAATCAACAAGCTGCTTATAGTATTCGAGGCTTTTTTCTACATGCGGAATTGCATTTTCCAGATCGGAAATATCATTGGAGTGTGTATATTTCAGAATCGACATGGCAGCTTTGACTTTTTCGGCGAAGAAATCGGCAAAAGCCTGATAGCAGTACATATCATTTTTGAGGCGATTGAATTCATCGTTGTTTTTCTTCACAAAAGGAGTTGCCGCTTCTATTGCGGCAACAGCCGCATTGCCGTGGTTAACGGCTTCGGATATGAGTTGCGGAGGTGTTTCTCCGACATGAGGTTGTTTGTTCCATTCTTTATTCATATATTCGATAAGCAGTTCGCCTTCCGGTCCGCATGATTCATGAAAACCCGGATAGACTCTCCATTTAGCAGGATTGACTAACTGACTGAGGAACATTCCTAAAAGTAATGTTTGTCTGTTACCTTCGGTAATACCGAATTTTCGTAGCAGTTTGGGCGCTATTTCACCGGACTGTTCATATGCTTCGAGGATAAATTTGCCGTTTTCTCCGCATCCGTATGTTTCTCCGAGTAAATCCGACCAGTATTTTATTTCATCGTCTCTGTCCCTGTTTACATTCCAGGCATACCTGGCCCATGCTTCATACCATATCCAATCCCGCTCTATTTCTTTTAAACGGGGTTCTGTTTTATCAGCCGAATAGGGCCAGTCCCAGTAAGACGCCTGCGGGAACAAATGCAATGCATTTGCACCATGTATGTCGTGCATGGCATGTACGGTTTTCTGTATGAAGTCCGGTGAACCGTAACGGAACGGCTCCAAGTTGGCGAGTATATGGACATTGGAGATATGCACAGAGCCTAATGCGCTGAGGTCCTGATGTGTTTTTGTCCATGGACCGCGCGGCTGGTAAGTTGTGAGTGATTCGCCATTGTATTTATGCATTGTATATAAGTTTTTATAAAGGGGTAGAGAAGCGTCAATGACCATTTTGGCATCCGTATCGTGTGCACGAAGTACAATCGGCGGCTCTTTTTCTATGCCCAGCGTTTTCAATCCGTCTTGTACACCCGGGATGATTGTTTTTGTAAACCATTCAACATCATCTTCATAAGTGTCCATCGCTTCTCCCAAACAGACAAGTAATCCGACATTCGGGTATTTTTCTATAAATGCCGCAATTGATTTTCGGGTGTAATCAGCCAGTAGCGGCGTTATTGGGCGTTGTCGGTCCTGTGTTTTGATGTTGTGATATTCGGCAAAAGGTTTGGATACAAGGATATTATAAAACATCTGAATGATCCAGATGCCTCTTTTGTCTGCTTCTTCTGTGAGAAATGCGAACATTTCTTCGTTTTTACGAAAAGTTTCGTCATCCACTTCAACCGCATAAGGATAATCTTCCAGTTTGACTAACGAAGCAAACGGGTGCCCATTCCAGAGGTATAATGAGTTCATTTTGTTTTCGACCAGCATATCCAGATATTCGACCCATAAGTCTTTATCATAAAACCATGGAAATACTTCCGGTGTATATGGATATTCGTAAACCGTTCTGCCCGGCAGATAATAAGGTAATTGTATTCCCAAACATGTTCCGCGAAGCACCATCTCCGGTTTTTCCGCGATGTTCAGTTTTTTCGGGAGCTTTTTCTCTTTTTTAATGATTTGGCTTAACTCGATACATCCATACAAAGCACCGGATTCGTCGTTTCCGGATATTTTTGTCACGTTGTTTTCGGATATGATACGGAATCCTTCCTTTTCGAGCGATTTGTCTGTGTTTATGCCAACACTTATCGTCAAACCTTGTACGTTTTCTGCGGATGTGATGAGATAGACTTCATATTCGGCATTTTCGAGCGCCGCTTTCAGTTTTTCCACGCCAAAATCAATACGTGCGGAATCGTTTTCTTCCACGAAAATATTTATTTTCTCCTTCGAGCAGGAGATCAACAAAAAAATGTTGAAAATAAAAAATAGGTGTTTGTGTTTCATAACTAATATATTACGCCTTGTCCATCCGGTAAAATTTAAATCGGATTAAAGTGCTGTGCTGTACTGTGCTGACAAAGATAACTTATTTGTGTGACAGAAAGAAAACGGGGTAATATGTTATATAGCATAAAGACGAATCAAAAGAGGCCATGTCGGAGATGACACGGCCTCTGCACTTGCTACAACTAAGAGACTATTTTAAACCGGAAAAATATGTTGAAATATTGTTTTATTAATACCCCGGATTCTGTAACGGTTTCCACAAGTTCGGATTCTGATCGATAACCGTTTCCGGAATAGGCCATGATAACTTGTTTTCTGTCAGGCTATTTAGCTGTCAGCTACTGTTTTTTGACGAGTTTTTGAGCAATTCAAGCGCGCGTCCTGTGCGCTTCAGGTCGAACATCCGGTGAAACTCCATGGCCAATTCAACCCGGCGCTCATGTTCGATCGCCAATGCCAGCGTCGGGTATTCAGCTGCCGGATAATCGGGGGACCCCCATGCCGGCAGACCTACGCGGTTTCGCACTTCGTTCAGGTATTTTGCATCATCGGTTGCTTCGGCAAGCATCAGTAATACATCCGCGTAACGCAGCACGATGAAGTTGTTGTCACTGGCCTCACGTTTTCCGGAATAAGACTTTGTAGGGTCAACCCATTTGATCGGAAAGCGGGTCGGGTTCAATGTTCCCTGTAGATTGACCCAGCCGTCCTGGATGGATATATCCCGTCGCGGATCATCCGCTTCGTAGTCATTCCACAAATCATCGGTTACCTGATTATGTCCGCCTCCTTGTAACGTGACAGCCCCAAGATTATTTGCCGGTGAATACAGTGCCCAATAGTACTTGGCGCATTACTCGCCCCTCCCATATATTGTATTTCGAAGATAGACTCGACACCATTCTTTTTTTTCAAATCCCATAGGTCGGCATAGTCAGTGGCTAATTGGTACGAGTTATTGTAAATGTTCATCAGTGTAGCGGCCGCTTCGGATTTATTACCTTTGGTCAGATAAACTTTGCCGAGTAGGGCATAGGCGGCTCCTTTGGTCGGCACACCGACCGACCGTTCACTACCTTTTGCCGACAAGTGCTGTGTTGCATCTTTCAGATCGCTGATGATCTGTTCATACATCTGATCGATGGATGCGCGTCCGGTACTATATGCCTCACTGATTGAGATATTTTTCGTTAGCAACGGTACTCCACCCCATATCTGTGTCATATTGAAGTAGTAGAGCGCCCTTAGAAATTTCATTTCAGCGATATAGCTATCTTTTCTTTCGAAAGTGAGGCTTTCCGTACTTTCTATGATTTTGTTTATCCGGGCGATCGCGGCATAGAACGAATTCCATGCATTCAGAATTTCCGTATTATTAGCTTTTGTCTGAGCGATCTCAAATTCTTCGAACGCCCCGGTTCCCCGGTCGTCCGTGTATGCATCGTCGGAACTGAGGGCTCCGAAATAATACATCACTCCTAATGAACCGTAGACCGTATACAAAGAATTGTAGGCTCCGACCATGGCGGTTTCGATTTCCGATTGTGTCCGGAAGAAATCTTCTTCGTTCGCGTTTGAATGTGGGGTCAGATTCAGAAAATCTTCTCCGCAGGATCCCATTATTACGGATAACGTAACTACTATTGTTATATATTTGAATCGTTTCATAATTTTATCTTGTTAATCGGTTGTGTCTTAAAAATTGAAATTAAGCCCCATCGTCCATACTCTCGGGTTCGGATATGCCGCATAATCGAATCCGGCGAAGACTCCTGTCTGGAAAGAACTGGCTTCCGGGTCGTAGTTGGTGTAATCTAAAAATACATGTACGTTTTCGACATTCAGATAGATTTTTACGGATGAGAGGCCTGCTTTTTGTGTCAAATGATTCGGTAAGGTGTAGCCTAAGCGAATGTTTTTGATCCGTACGAATGATCCGTCTTCTACCCAATAAGAAGAACATTGGTTTTGCATCGTATTTTGTTCGCCGCGTGGCTTGCAATGCCATCCGTCACCCGGGTCTGCTTCTGATTTCCAGAAGTTGGAAGCTCGTTGATATACGCCCCGGTTAGCGCGTCCGATCAACGTGAAACGAGCTTGCTGGTTCATGATTTCCCCACCGTGCGAACCTGTTAACATGACATTCAGATCAAAGCCTTTGTACATGAATGTATTGGTGAATCCCCACGTGAAGTCCGGCTGATAATTTCCGATCGTCGTCCGGTCGTCTGCGTCTACTTTTCCGTCTTTATTGACATCCGCAATTTTCGGGTCGCCGGCTTCACTGCCTTTGAAGACCGGATATTGTGTTAATTCGGCTTCGCTCATGATCACACCATCATATACATATCCGTAGTAGTTACCTAAAGGTTGTCCCACTTCGATCCGGATGTTACAACTGTTATTGCTCATGATGATCGGCGCATTGTTATTTCCGAGTTCCAGGACTTTGTTCCGGTTGCCGGATATGTTGAAATCAGAGTTCCATTTGAATTCGCCGGTCAGGTTGCGTGTCGATACCTGTAATTCCAATCCTTTATTTTCCAATTCGCCGATATTTGTCAGGGTGCTGGTGAAACCGGTGATAGCCGGAATAGGAACATTGAGTAACAGGTCTTTTGTTTTTGAGTGATAATAATCAAATGTCAGATTGATGCGGTTATTGAAGAAAGAGGCGTCAAGCCCAAGATTTACCTGTCCGGTTTTTTCCCATCCCAGGTCTTTGTCTGCAAAGTTTGTCGAATATATTCCGCTGAGTAAGTTTCCCTGGAGTACATATGTATTATACCCCAATAATCCGATTGCTAATCAGGATAATCCCGTTGGCTCCGCGCGAACCGTAAATAACAGCAAATGCAGCATCTTTTAATACTTCGATGCTGTGCTGCTTATAATGTTGTAAAAGTAATGAATTTACTTTGTGAATGAAAGCAAAGGTGCATGTTGTATAACACAAAATTGTAAAAAGATGAATAAAAAACTATTTTTTAACAAAAAAGAGTTTTTTCCCACGGGTAGCTTCCCGGCTTAAGGGTGATATATGTTTGAGGATTTAGGCGGAGAGACATTCTGACGATGCCGGGAGCTATTTCGTTTGTTACCCGGAAGTCATACCAATTTATCGATTCCAAAATAGAAAAAGCGGTCGCTCCGCCTTCGATAACCAGCTCCTGAGGCGGTTTGATTTGAAGAAGCGTGTTTGTCGCTTCCGTCATTATATTTTTTAGTCGTAAAGCAACATCTTTTCCTTTTTGGGGTGGGTGATTGATTGTTATGACGACGGATGAACCGGATTCATATTGTTTAATTATTTGTTCAATCCATTTTCGGGGTGATGCTCCTTCGAATACATCTTGTGGCATATTACAGAATGCGACGGTATTTCGTTTAAAATATTCATAGTCGGTCAGTTTATGTGTCGCTGTGCTTCCGCAGACAACAACTGCTTTTCGGTCGTCGAATCCTTTAAACGGGTTCGTCTTTCTTTCCCGGTTTCCTGTGGAAAGGAGATATTCCGTAAAGAGGTCGGCTCCGCCGGCTAATAATGTTTTCAGCGGGACATCATTCAGGATTTGACGAATCTCATCCCGGCTTTCTGCGTTGGCGACGAATATTTTGTTCGTATGGTTGTCATTGGCGTTGTCGTTGTTTCTACTCGTGCCGGCATCATGGCTTACTTTGCCGGTGTCTTTGTTTATGCAAGAGCCGTTGTTTATGTTGTTGTTTGCGCCGGATAAGCCATCTGTACCTTTGAACGACCGGATGACAGAAATGTTTCCCAACCGTTTTTTTACATCGGAAGTGTATGCGGGAAATTCCGGATCGTGTGCAAAGTCGGTTTCGGAAAGCGGTGTTTCGTTCACTCTATAAATGCCATTGCGGATGATGCGTCCCCGGGAAGGATTTTGAGCGATGAGCAATGCTTTTTCGTATCCTCCTTTTTCGATCAAGACCTGAAGTTCCGGAACGATATGTCCCCTGAGAACCGAGTCTGTTTTTTTATAAATTAAAGGACAGCCGGCATTTTTTAATAATTCCATTATTTTTCCGGTTTGCTCTACGGCTGTATTTTCCGAAAGAGAACGGGTGTTGGTCGCTAAAACCAACATATCGCAATCGGATAATCGTTCCGGAGTAGAAGAATGTTGTGTTTTATTTATTTGTCCGGCGAATGTTTCATCCGAAAGGACATTGTTTTCGGATGACGCATTTCGAAAGCCCGGAAGTCGTTTGTCGGAATATATTTCCAGACATACGCTTAATCCGAAGCGAAAAGCAATTCCCGCCATTTCGGCGGCTCCGGTAATATCGTCGGCAATAACGGCAAGCATTTGATTTTTTATATTAAGTAATACGATACTTGCATAGGTTCCGGATAAGACCGGTCATTATACGTTTTGTTTCATTTTGTTCTCGGCCATACGGGCGGCATAATCGATGGATAGTAACAGTGCGTCGGGACTTGCTACACTTTTTCCTGCCACATCGAATGCTGTTCCGTGGTCAACCGACACGCGGATGATGGGTAATCCCAATGTGATATTCACACCTTGCACGCTTTCCATTTTTTTTGTTTCCATATTCCAGTTGAAACCGACCACTTTGAACGGGATATGTCCCTGGTCATGATACATCGCCACGCAACCATCATAGAATCCGCATTTGGCTTTGGCAAATAAGGTGTCGGGCGGCACAGGACCTTCTACGCGGAAACCTTTTTCCGCAAGTTCGTTTATCGCAGGGATGATTTCTTTTTCTTCTTCCCAGCCGAATAAACCGTTATCGCCTGAATGGGGGTTCAGTCCGGCAATGCCTATTTTCGGATTTTTGATCCCGAATTGCCTGCATGCGTCGTCTAATAATTGGGTTACCGCAATGATGCGGTCTTTTTTTACCAGATCGCACGCTTCCCTTAATGAAACATGAGTTGATACATGAATGACCCGTAAAAATTCGTCTGCAAGCAGCATGGCATATTTTTTCGTATCGGTGAAATGGGCATAAATCTCGGTATGACCTGAAAAATGGTGTCCGGCCAGATTTAGCGCCGTTTTGTTGATCGGTGCGGTTACGGTTGCATCGACTTCACCATTCATCGCCAGTTCGATTGCTTTCCGTATGGAAACGAATGCGGCATTACCGGCCTGTGCAGAAACTTCTCCGAAGCGAAAATCATTGAGACTGACACACTTTAGATCATATACGTCGATTACCCCCGGTTTAAATTCCGCTTGTGATACATCATTGACCGGATTTATACGAAGTGGGAAGCCCTCATGTTCTACGATTTGTTTCATTACACCGGCATCGCCGCAAACCAAAGGATTGCATTTGTGATATATCTCTTCGTGACTGAGCGCTTTGGCTACGATTTCAGGGCCTATCCCTGCAGGGTCGCCCATTGTGATTGCTATAGTCGGTATCATTTGCATTTTAAAATAAGCTTTCGTATATATTTTTAGCGTCTTCGTAAGTTACTTCACGTGGGTTGTTATTCAGCAGGCGTGTGACGCCGATACCTGCTTTTGCCAGATTTTCGATGGTCTCACGCGGAATGCCGATGGCCGATAGTTTGGACGGGATTCCGCAATCGGCCGCCAGTTTTTCGATAAAGCGAACCCCTTTTTCGGCTGTTTCCAATTTGTTGGCTCCCGCTGTAACACCGCAAGCGAGTGCGACTTGCGCATATTTTTCGACATTGGCGCTTACGTTAAACCGCATAACCGGGGGTAACAGGATCGAGTTTGCCAACCCGTGAGAAATATGAAACTCTCCGCCAAGCGGGTAGGAGAGCGCATGAACGGCAGCCGTGTTGACCGGACCCAGACACATTCCGCCATACAAACTTCCTAATAATAACGCTTCGCGCGCTTCCATATTGTTCCCGTTTTGTACGGCGTTCAGAAGATGAGACGCGATAAGCCTGATGCCTTCCAGTGCATACAGATCGATGACCGGATGGACGTGTTTATTTGTGTAAGCTTCGATACAATGTGTCAGCGCGTCTATTCCCGTTTCTGCAGTTATCTTAGGCGGAACGGTGGCCGTCAGCTGTGGGTCGGCATAGACAGCGTCGGCTACAAGATATGGGCTGACGATCCCTTTTTTGAGTTTATCCTTTTCATTCAGCAGGATTGCATTCGGAGATACTTCGCTTCCGGTTCCTGCTGTTGTCGGTATACAGGCGATCCAGCGATTACGCGATTTTACCAGCCCGGTACCGAACAGGTCTTCAACCTGTTGATCGCTTTCGAGAAGCACCGCCACTAATTTGGCGACATCAAGTACGCTGCCTCCTCCGATACCGGCAATGCTGTCAGCCTGAAAGTTACGCGCTGTTGTCAGAATATGATTGAAATCGTCAACGGTCGGCTCCTGAATAATCTTGTCGTAGATACAGACATCCGTTCCGTTGTTTTCCAACGTATTTATGACCGGCTCTATCAATGGTCGGATCGGTGGAGCTGTAAGAATAAACAGTTTTTTTAATCCCAGTTTGAGGTAATCCTCTGCAAATTGTGAGAGGCATCCCGTTCCGAAAACGATTTTGGGAGGTTGTAGTAAGGTAATGGATTTCATACGATAATTTATTTTTTCTTTTTGTTTTCAAGATAACCGTAAATAGTCAGTTCTTTGTCGGCCAGTGGTGTTTTGAAGAAAAGACTGGCTACGTAACCAACCACAAAGACAATAACATGGCTATAGACCCCCAGCATATATTTGTGGTGCGTGAAATTCAGGTTTCCCATATCAAGCAGAAGTCGTTTTTCTTCTCCGATAGAATAGGGAGTCGAAGTCAGTAGTGCGTAAGCCGTGAACAGGACACATGCGGCTATACCAATGTATAGTCCTTGTTTGTTTGCCCGCCGGCTGAGAAGGCCAAGCAGGAAAAGACCTACAATTCCGGCTGAAAAAATTGCATATAGGCCGAAAATGACGCCGAGTACGCCTTCTCCTCCCCAATGGGCATAGAGTAAGGCGACGGAGATCGCTGCAATTCCCGATATGGCGACCACAATTCTTCCCATACGAAGACGTTGCTTATCGGTACTTTTTGGTTTGAGTCTCACATAATAATCTTCGACCGTGATGGCCGCCAGACTGTTGAGATCCGAATCGAGACTGGATATGGCAGCGGCGACTAACGCCGCGACAATCAGTCCGGTCAGTCCAACAGGTATTTCTGCGGCAATGAAATGTGGGAAAACGGCATCTGCTTTTATGTCTTCGGGCAAGATGCCTCCTCCAGTCTGGTAAAAGACAAATAGTCCTGTTCCTATAAACATAAACAGCGTCCAGATCGGAACACTCAGGAATACCCCGATGTATGCCGCTTTCTTTGCGCTTTTATCATCTTTGGCCGTCAGGTAGCGTTGCACGATCGTCTGGTCGGTTCCGTATTTTTGTATTGCATAAAAAACACCGTTCAGCGCCATGACGATGAATGTGAGTTGTTTAAAATCCCAGTTGTAAGGACCGAAGCTGATTTTATTAAAGTCTTTTGCAACGGAGAATACGGTAGACGGTCCTCCTTCAGGAAGAAACAGGAGCATGACGGCGCAGATCAAGCCACCGACGATTAGCAGAAGTCCCTGAATCACATCCATCCATATCACCGCTTCCATTCCTCCCAGGAAAGTCAGCAGAATGATTGCGATGCCCAATACGATGATGATGGAAAAGATATCAATACCCATGAATGCTGAGATGGCGAGACTTACGAGATAGAAGACGGTTCCCATTTTAGAGAAATGCCCTAATCCGAATGCCAGTGAGCCGTATAGACGGGCAAAAAAACCAAATCGTTTTTCAAAATATTCATACGTGCTTATTTTCACTACTTTGCGGAAGAGAGGAACGATAATGCCGATCATAGCCAGGAGTACGACCGGAACCATTAAGCCTTGTACGAGCAAGATCCAGTTGCCGGCATAAGCCGCCCCCGGATATGCCAGAAAAGTAACACTACTGATCAGTGTCGCAAAAATGGATATGCCGACAGCCCAGGCCGGAATATTTCTTCCTCCGGTGAAATATTTATCGGAACTTTTTTGTCTGTTGGTAAAATATAATCCCATGCCGATGGCTAATGCCACAGACAAGAAGACGATGATGTAATCGATCCAGTGGATTAAAGATTCATTCATGGTTGTTTTAGTTTGGTTTAGATGATTTTCAGTTATTGATGTTTTTTGTCTTTGCGATGATTTCTTCCGTTTCTTCCGGCGATAATCCGGTTAACGGAGGGAGCATATATGTATCGCAAAGATTTTTCGTTTTCATCATGATTTTGAGGGCAGCCAGGGATTGTCCCAATGTACGTCCTTCCTGGTATATTTTAGCGATTCTGTCTGTTTCATTCTGTAAATGGTTGGCGTGTGCGATGTTTCCGTTTATCGCAGCCGAATATAATTCCCGGAACATTTCCGGAACAAAATTTCCGGTACTCGGAACAATACCGTCGGCACCGAGTGTCAGGCTGTTGGCTGATTGTGCCGCCCATCCGGAAAAGTAGGAAAAAGACGCTTCGTTTGAAGCGATCCCGATGCATTCTTTCATCCGTTCGACATCCCGTTCCGAATCCTTTAATCCGACGATATTCGGATGTTTGCTGAGTTTTTCGACTACATCCAATGGTATCGACATATGTGTGGTCGCTTTAATATTATAGAGCATCAACGGAGCGGAAATATTGTCTGCCAGTGTTTTGTAATAAAGAAACATTTGTTCGTCTGTCAGCATGTAATAACTTGGCAGAGTTGCAACGATGACATCCACGCCCAATTTACGGAAATCACTGGCAGCTTGTATGTGCTGACGTATGCTGCAGCCACTGAGTCCTGCATAGATTGTTATCTTTCCGGCGGCTTCTTCGACTGCGGCTTTTACTAAAATCAACGCCTGATCGGGTGCGACTGAGTTGCCTTCGCCGGTAGTACCCATGAGTAGAGGAGAAGCTTCGTTTGCCACAAAGCTTGCGATGATACGTTTTACAGCTTCCGAATTAACCGATCCGTCTTTTTTTACAGGGGTTACCATAGGGATAACGACGCCTTTGTATTTATTTTTCATAGCTTTATCAGTATTTTATGATTAGTCTTGTATATCAATGCATTATATGTATAAGAGGGCAGGGGCTCTCAATCTGAGTTTAAAAGAGGGCCGCTCCCCGGAAGGAACACCCCGTCTTTATTAAAAAACCTGCTGTATCTCTATAAAAAAAGAGTATTGTTTTATCGTTTCCTCCGGATACACTCAAACTATAGTTCTGTGTTGCGGCACTTTTCTGCAAGAACAGATCCGCCCATCGGTCCATTGTCCTTCCTGATACAATGCATATCTCTGACTGCCGAAGATGGCCTCATCGTCTGCCGGTGATTGCCAAAGCGCACTTGTTGTAGTCCATTATGATTTTCATTTAACTTCATAATGCATTAACTTTGATTTTTTTTTAAAAATGTAATTACTCTTTCTCATTTTTATTTATATATTTATGAATATTTATCTGTTTCCTAATCTGAGCCATACCGACATATCGTGATTTCCGCGATTGTTCCATGCGTAATAGGGTATAAACGAGATGTTTATGTTTTTTGTTTCGGGATGAATCTCACGATATAGTTGTTTGTCCCATCCGCTGTTTGATTTCTTTTTGGCAATGCCTTGTAGTGCGATTATTTTATTCCCTTCGATGTTGACCGCTTTCGGTTGAAGTTGGATATCCCCGGGTATGACGATGTCGTAGATCGGAGTATTATCCGGTAGATCAATTGATTCTACACAATAAACCATTGGGCCGTACATGACTGCGACCTGATTGCGTGTTTCTTCAACCAACGGGTTCGATTCGATCAGGCGTGGACGCAAAGGAATGCTGAGTACGATTTCATCTCCCTTTTTCCAAACTCTTTTCACTTCCGCGTAAGCGCCTGAGGAAATATTTATGCCGGCGTCGCTTCCGTTTACCGTAATTGTCGCATCATTACTCCATCCGGGTATTCTCAGGAATAGGGAGAGGTCTTTTTTCAGCGTTTTATTTATCGTCAGTTTGATTGTTCCGTCCCATGGATAATCCGTTTCCTGCGTGATGCTGATGTCCTTTCCGTCGGTATCTTTGGTGTTGAGGTTATTGCTTCCGTAGATATTACAATAAATACCTTTGTCCGAGATCGCGTAAGCGTAGTTGCTGACCTCAGCTATCGTACGGACCGTATTGGGAGGACAACAGAAGCAGGTGATGTATTCCTGGCGGAAATCTCCCCAACGCAAAGAGTAGGGGAAGTTGGCTGTCTGGCTCAACGGGTTGGTGTAGAGGTATTTCTTGCCGTCGAGGCTGATCCCCGAAAGGATGCTGTTGTAGTAGGTCAGTTCGATGATGTCGGCATACTTCGGATTTTCCGATAATTGCATCATCCGGAAATTCCATAACATATTCCCGATATTGGCGCACGTTTCGTTATGTGCGGTTTCCTGAGGTAACTGATAGGCTCGGCCGTATGATTGGTGTACTTTCTGAATGCTATCCGGTTCGTAAGCCGTGCCGTCGGGTGATGTGCCGTCATATAACGCACCGCATCCGCCGGTGATATACATTTTCCTGTATGTCACATCGTCCCAGATAGGATGAAGACATTCCAGCAATGTTTTATCTCCCGTTTCCATATAAACATCGGCTACGCCTGCATACAGATAGTTGGATCTTACCGCATGGCCCATGGCTGTTTTCTGTTCACGGAACGGAATACGGTCCTGATTATCGTCCGTTCCGTTTTCCACCATACCCCGGATATCGATCAGGCTTTTGGATAGTTCGAGGTATTTGGGGTCGCGTGTGGTGCGGTACATCTCCACAACGCCCATGTAGTGAGACGGACAGATGGCGCTTCGTGCCAGTTCATTTGTCGCTGTTTTGTAAAAATTATACAGAAAGTCCGTGGTTTTTACGGCTATATCCAGAAAACTTTTCTTTCCGGTTACACGATAATGTACGCATGCTGCAGTCATCAGATGCCCCATGTTGTATGTTTCGAAATGAAGTCTTTCTTCAAATCCTTTCTTGGCCCCGGGATTATTTTTATCGGCCACAATGGTTGCCGTATGGATATATCCGTCTTCGCGTTGTGAGAGGCGGACGGTTTCTATAAATTTATCCATCAGTTTATCCAATTCCGGATTTTTTGTGATGGCATATACGGCGGCTACGCCTTCCAGCCATTTGTACATATCGCCATCGAAAAACGGCGGGTCTTTATGTTCGCCGCTTTTGTAACCTGCTGCAATTTCGAAGTTGTGATAGGCGTGGCTTAGCTCCGGATCGTCAAAAATACGCCACATATTCAACAGCATCGTGTCTTTGCAGACATCAAACCGTTCGGCCCAAAAGCCTTTTGTCCACGTCACATCGTGTATATTGACGCTATGCATTTTCGCATGCGGACTTCTTAACGTGTTTGTCAGTCCTTTTGTCTGAGCGTTTATCGTTAAGGCGGCTACGCAAAGTAAAATTGAAATAATAGTGCCTTTCATTGCATTCTTTTTTAGTTACCGGATTCTATTTTATTCGACATTCAATTTCAATATGAACTATTAATTACAAGCCATTAATTGATGGACTTGCATTCAAATTCATATTTGCCGGAAACAGCTTTTTTTTTGCTACCGTCCGGAAGGATTACATTGGCTTTGGTGTTTCCGGGTATTTCTAATGATAAGTGAAATTTTCCGTTTTTCCGTTTCCAGTATACGCATATGTTTCCGTAGATTGTTTCATGTTCTGTTTTCACCCATTCAAGGTCGCCGACAGGCTGAGGCTGAATGGTGAATTCCTTGAATCCCTGCCTGCCAGGTTCTATACCTGCGAGGTTTCTGAAAAACCATTCGTCTATTTGTCCCATCATGAAGTGATTCCAGGATGCACCTTTGCGCGGGTCCCATTGTTCTGTTAAAGTCGTTACGCCGTATTGTACCTGAAATCCGTATCCGGGTGCGTCCGTATGGTTATGCATCCGGTACATCAGTTCATTTTCTTCGTTTAACGCCAATGCCATAAACAGGTAACGGTTGCCGACATCACCGGTTGTGAGCCGGTCTCCATGTTTGTGGATATCAGCTTTCAGATTTTCCATAACGGCCGGTTTGTCTTGCGGACTGACGATTCCCATAAATAGGGCGACCGCATTGCAAAACTGGCTGCCTGTACCGTATTGTTTTGTTTGTGTGTCGAAAAATTTGTTGTTAAAAGCCTTTTTAATGTTTGTGGCCAATGTGCGATACTTCTTTTCATCATCGGTTTTGTGCAACATTTTCGCCGCTTCGGCAACTAAATGGGCGCCATAGTAATAATGCGCTGTAGCGGATAGTTCCACGGGACTGTTTTTGGAAAAACCCGCCCGGTGTTCACCGTAATCATACCAATCGCCTAATCCGTGTGAGATGATGTAACCGGTTGAACGTGAAGTCATATGATCGACATAGTTTTTCATTACATCGAAGTAATTTTTTATCAGAGAGTTGTCGCCATAAAATTTATAGTAGAGCCACGGTAGCATTGCGGAGGCGATTCCCCATTCGGGCGAATCCCTGAATACATCAAGACTTTCATCGAATACGACATATTCCGGCACGATGGTCGGAATAAATCCTCCCGGCTGTTGACGATCCTTCATATCTTGCATGATTTTGGGAAAGAACTGTGTCATATCCCAATTGTAGAGCAGGCCCGGGCCGTTCAGGTGTGTTTCTTCCAGCCATCCTAATTTTTCACGATGGGGACAGTCGGTAAATACCGATTGCATGTTGCTTCTTACCGCATTTTTAATGATTTCGTGCGTTTTGTTGAATAGTTCGTTGGAACATTCAAAATGCCCTCTTGCCGATGTCGAATTGTAGATAAAATGAGATTTCAGATCTACAAGGACCGGTTTGTTGCTTTCGGAAACAAGGATGTCTGCACTGTCGATCTGTATATATTGGAAGCCGTAATATGAAAATCCGGGATGCCACGTTTCTATGCCGTCACCTTTCAACGTATAGGAATAGGTATGAGGTCCTCCTGATTGTTTCTGGGAGACGGCCCCTGTTTCCGGATCGAGTTGTTCGCCGACCGTTATTTTGATGGTTTGCCCTTTCTTGCCTTTTACTTTTACGGCCGGATATCCGGACAGGTTTTGTCCCATGTCAAAAACGTAGCCGGCGCCGATTCTTTCAGCAGAAACTATTCCGTACTCTTTCATTTTCCGGACGCTTGTGATCTGTTGCGGACGAAGGGTTCCGGCCGGCGCTTCCTGCAAAACAACCGGTTTCCATCCGGAATCGTTAAACCCGGGCCTGTTCCAATTTGTTTGCTCCAGCCGGGCGTCATAATCTTCTCCGCCGAAGATATCATTGAATATAACCGGGCTTTCCGCATATTTCCACGATGTATCGGAAGTCAGGATTTCCGAACTGCCGTCTTTATAGTGTAAATGCATTTCGAAAAACAAGGTAGGCGGCCCGAATGTTACCCAAAGTTTGCGATAGCGGTTTCCTACCGTATTGTAAAAACCGTTTCCGAGTGTCGCTCCGATTATGTTTTCGCCTTTGTTCATCAGCGAATCAACATAATATGTGTTGTAATAAACCGTTTGATCGTAGTCGCTCCACACCGGCGTAAAAATATCGTCGCTCACCTTTTTCCCGTTGATCGACAGATTGTAATGTCCGAGACCGGAAACATAGACGATCGCCCTTTCTATTTCTTTTGAATTGTCAAACGATTTCCGGAGCATGATACTTCTCAGAGCCAGGGGATTGATGTTGTCATAGATTTCTTTGAATTCTGCATTTTTAAACGACGGATTGTGAAAATCGCGTCGTCCGACAGGCAGCCGGGCGTCTTTCCGGGTAATAGCTCCGATCCATTTTGCACCTGATGAGGGGAGTTCCGGCGCCGTATGGAAAAAAGAAGATAATTCATCCGACAGATGACCTTTGGTATTCCATACCTTCACTGTCCATGAATATTTTTGACCTTTCTGAAGAGGTTTTCCGTTGTACGAAACAAGCTGACTACGGTCGGATCTGACTTTTCCGGTATTCCATACAGACTGTCCGTCAGACCGGACTTCTATCTGATAAAACGCTTGAATATCCCCATTGTACTCAGGCGTTAACTTCCATCCGAAGCGCGGGTTCCGGTTGTCGACATCCAGTGGCATTTGCCGTATTTCACATGTCAGTTCCTGCAGCTTAACGGAAAACATATTTACTGTACACAAGAATAGCGATAAGATAATAAGCGCTCCTTTCATACGATCTTTTATTGCATGTTATACGTTATACGTTGCAGAGAGTCGGATTTTGCGACGACACGTCCGTCAAGCAGAATCTGGAAACCTTTTCCCCGCTTGTATTTATCTCCGGTTTTATCCCAGATAACCGTTACGATCTTTCCTTTGTACGGTACGTTATCAAGACAGAACCAGTCCCATTGATTCTGCGGAATCAGAGGGGATATTTCCAATACATTATCCGGTCGGGGCCTGAGGCCGATTAAGCCTGAAATAATCAGGTCGTTGAATGTTGAGTGATTGTAATAACGGCTCCGTTCCTGATCGCCTTTCAGCCAATAACCGGTTACTTCGTCCGCGTATTCGCCGATATACGGTCTTCCGCGATGATACTGGCTTTCTACGTATAATTCCATGTGGAGGAAGTAGATGCTGTCATTGATCATATCCTGTTTGTAGTTGTTGATGAAGTTTGCCATGGCTGTAAGCGTCTGCGAAGAAGCAAAAGGCCATATCGCGCCATCCCATTCGCAGTTGCAACATCCGTGCGAGCGGAATTCGGGATGCCGGCGTTCGGCCGTTGTCAATCCGTACGGGGCCAGGAAACCGTTCTCATCCGTGACCTGTTTCCATGCCTCCGTATAGTCATTTCTTTCGTCCGGCAGGTTGAAGTACCACGGAATATATCCGATCGCTTCACGTGCCTGAGCAAATTGTCCGGGTTCTCTCAATGTTTCGAAAAATAAACTGTCGGCGTTCCATAATTGTGATTGTACAAGTTTCTTTATTTCAGCGGCTTTTTCGTCGTATTTTTGGGCTGTTTGCTCATCGCCTTTTATCCGTGCGATGGCTGCCAATGCTTTTGCATTGCCGTACATATACGAGTTGATGGTCGGACGGGCGTATTGTTTTTTCCGTCCGCCGCTGACGCTTTCCTCCATGCCGTCGCGTACGTCTTCCTGCCAGTATAATCCGCCCGGCAGACGGTGGTCACTTTCCCATCCGGCATATTCCCATTCCAGATCGGGAAACATGTTGAGCAGGAATTCCCTGTCTCCGTCAACCAGGTATTTTTCATACAGTGCATTCGGTGTCCAGCTGCTGAATTTGCGTAGCCTTTCCATCGGTTTTCCGTCATTTCCCCTGAACCAGGCATGTACATACTGATTAACATAATCCTGATTGCGTAGCCAGCGTCCTTCATAGATATGATGTCCCAGCGCGCATGCGATCATGTTGTATTTATCCGCATATCCCCGATCGACCAGAAATTCCGTCATAACGTATCCAATAGGTGTCTCTTTGATGTGTTTTCTCAACGACCACCATCTGAAATAATACATTTGTTCGAAATTCGCCTGCGGACATTCAAATAAGGGAACGTTCTGTTTTATCCATTCCCATGATTGCGCGTTGGATATGGCCTGTATGATGTTTTCATCTTCCATCGTGTTGAAATAATCGACATGGTGTTTGAAATCGTCAGCATTTAACAAGGCGGCAGTCGTTGAAGGATCGGATGTTTTGAGATGCGATATGAAAAATTCCGCAAGAGGCGCTTCTTCGCCGGCTTTTTCCAGATCAGTCATGCGGTCGGTTGGCGTATTTGCCGTTGGTTCCAATGGCAGGTTGCCTGTGCGGAAAACGACACGGGTGATGGATTCCACCGGATTAAAAAACAGTTTGGTTGATAGCTCTTTGTCGTTGATACGCAGTGTCAGACTTCTTGTTGCTACGGAAGCAGAAAGGGAAATATTGTAAGCCGTGTTTTTATCATAAGGCGCCAGCTCATTGTCGCGGTATCCGACTTTGATCCGGATGATTCCGTCGCTGTCAAAACGAATTCGCGTACAAGTCTGTCCTTTTGCATTTTGAAGTTCAATCTGCAAATTACCTTTATCATTCTGTAGCGGTAAAACGGAAAACGACGCGTTCAGCGTTTTGGATTCCGGAATAACTCTTTCGGCTTTCGCATAGTCGAACAAATCTTTGTCTTTCAATGATAACCAGCGTTTTCCGTCGTCGCGTCTTTCAATTTTTACGGGCGCCCACAATGGACTGTAAATGTTCCACATATCCAGCTCTTTGCCTTCCGGCATCCGGTCGAATGTTTCATCCGCGTGTTCCAATACTTTATCCGTTACGGGCACGGGAATGCGGGATATCCAAATATCTTCTTTGTTGACGCTGTAAGTAACCCACAAATTACTGTCGGGGGGCGTTCCGTTATTTTCAAGGATACCTCTTACGTACTGCGGACCTCTTGACTTGTAGTTCCCGCCATACCGCTGGTCCGTCATGTCGCCATGTATGAGGTAAAGCGTGGTATATTCCAATCCGTCCTCACTGGTGGAAACAGCTAATGGCCAGCGAAATTCCGATGGATTATAGACCGTCGCATAATTGCCGTCGGATATTTTCTGGCCCCATATTTTTGCATTGCTGTTTACAAAGCCCGGCGCCCGATAAGCCCCTTCCGGCCAGGTTTTTCCGCCGTCTTCGCTGATTGCCGTCAGCGCATGTTTCCACAATGCGGCCACACGTCCGTCAGGCAAATGGTAGTAACTGAATGCCTTATACATTCTATCCCATGGAATAAGCGGATCGTTCCGGTCGGCTTCTTCTACCCACTGCATCATGTATAAAGGATTGGCCAACAGCTCATCACACGCCGCCACAAAGCCTTTGTCCTTACTTCTTTTGTAGAACTTGTAATCCGTATTTTTTTCATTGAAAGCATGGCTGTAGCGGACAAAATAGATTTCACCGAATGATCCGTCTTCTTTGATTTCGCGAACAACACGCCCTATGCCGTTTCCATCGTTCGGACTGTCTTTCTTATCAAGACATATACCATAGTATGTAATAGCCAGTAGCCGTCCTTTCGAAGAGGTAAAAAAACCAACCCGTTGGTGTGTTACCGCCATTAAATCTTTGGCCACTCCGGGATGATCAGGTTTGGTAAAACCATCCGGTACCTTATATTCCGGAAATAGTGTTACGGGTTCGGACCAGTTATATCCGTCTTTTGATGTTTGCAGCATCGTTCTTCCCGGAGGGATATGTTCACCGACAGGATTGTTCAGATATTCAAGATAAAACGTGCCGTTTCGGTATGCGAGCATCGGCGCGTGGTTGTAGGTCCACCCAAGTCCTTCGGCTTTTTCAGGATACTCGCGGTTGGCGCGGAATGTCTGTATGTTGTGCGTACCGACTGCCGGGCTTAGCTGTCCGTGGTGGTAATCTACATTCGACAAGGTTTTTCCGGTATAATGAATACCGTCTTGTGCATTTACCGGTAATAAGCCCAGTAAGCTGATGGTTGATAAGAAAAATAGTTGTTTCATAGTTTGCTTTTTTCTGCGATAATACCCTTTAAAATACTTTCTTTCGCTTTAAAGATGGTTCCGTGTTTATGCCCTTTCGGTACGGATATTTTATCATTTATACCGGTATATGTTGTGAAGTCTTTTGTTGATACGGCTTCATATGTATAATTACGATAGGCATCGTAATAAATTAACCATTCATCGTCTGTTTTTAATACGGATGGCCCTTCGGTAAAGCTTTCCGTAAATTTTTCCGCCGGGTCGTGGTATGGACCGGTGGCCGTTTCGCCGAATGCCGCCAGGATATTTCTTTCCGGGCGGGTATTGTCCTTGAATATCAGTACATAATCGGAAGGTCCTTTTTTAACGATTACCGCGTCGATCGAGCTGTATCCCGGGTCATAAAGTAACTCGGCTTTTGTGAAGTCGTTGAAGTCTTTGGTTTTCGTATAATACAAGCGGTGGTTGTTCAGTTCTTCTTCGATTCCTTTATCGAATTTGTAGGGGATCGTAGATGCCCAGACAACGATAAATTCATCGCTTGCATCATCATAAAAAAGTTCCGGCGCCCATACGTTTACCGTAGTAGTGTCAAAAGCCATGACCGGAATATATTTTTGTTCCGACCAGTTTATCAGGTCTTTGGATGAAGCATACCCGAATCCCGGATCATGTTTCCAACTGCAGGTCCATACCAGATGGAACGTACCGTCCGGTCCCTGAACAATACTGGGGTCGCGCATTACTTTCTGTATTCCTGTTTCCGGTTTCAGAAAGACGCCCGGAATGCTGTCCCATTTGTAACCGTCGTAACTGTATATGAATTTCAAACCTTCGCCGGCGGGCTCTCTGAAAGAAGTGGAGATCCATACCTCTTTTTCCTCCTGAGCGTTATTTTCCTTTTTGTTTGAATTGCAGGCTGATAAAATGAAGCCGGCAAGAAGTAATAATAAAATTTTTTGTTTCATGGCCGATATGATTTTGACTGGTTTATAGTTTGATTAACCACACAACAACAGCCTGTTTTAACGGATTTTTTATTTCTGTTTTTCCATTCACCTGTTGTCCGGTGTTTGTTATTTCACCGGTTTCCGGATTAATCCATACCAGCTTATATCTGTGTTTATTTTCCATGTTTAGCGTAATGTTTCCGTTTACCGAATAAATGATATATCCTTTTTCCGGGTTTCCGGTTACATATTGCGTATCGGTATTCATTTCGTTGATAGCAGACATAGAAGAGGCATGTTGCAGGAATCGCTTATCTTCTATTGGCGGCAGACAGGACAAGGACCCCCCCGCCATAAACGATGCCCATGCCTGTTGGGTATATGAATCTGCATAATAAACAACCGCTTTATCCGGATATTTCTGCCGGTATTCATGGACTGCCCGGTAGACCGATGCAAAAGATGCTTTTCCCGGATTTACCAGACGTGCGTGTTGTCTCGGTGCCAGATTCTGACCGCCTTTCGGTTCGTATGTTGTATTATCGTTACGATAAAACCAGTAACGGATATCAATGATATCAATGATTTTCGAACGATCCGGGTCTGCCAGTATCGCATCCTGTACATCCTTTGTTGTACTGAGCGCGATTAATTGTTTCTCTCCGGTTTCCCTTTCCCATTCGGTGATGACATCAATCCAGAATTCTACAAAGTGCAGAGGGCCTGTATACTCCGCACTGATCAGTTGAATAACATTGTTTTGCCCTTTGAAATTATCCAGGCATTGACGAATGTATTTTTCATGAAGTATTTTCCTTACCGGATGCGATATGTCATAAAATTGTTCTGCAATAAAGACGCGTTTGTCACCGGCATAAGGAGCCGGCTCCGGAAATCCGGTATCATTGATATTATTGGCCGGTCTCCATGGACTGTCCGTCCAATGCGCCCCTGCTTCCAGAATGTTGTGCTGAAAATAATGCTGATGCACCAATATTAATCCTTCTTTATCTGCCTGGTCGACAAATTGGCGAAGCCGGTTCCAATACCACGGATTGTATTTCGTCAGATCGTATTTGCTTAGTCCGTCGTAGGCGACTCCCTGTCCGCTGCGGGCAAAAGGCTGCTCATAAAACGGACTCCATACATCTCCGTCCATTCTGCGGATCCGTTCATGGTCATCACGGCGGCGATCGTACCATAATCCGTAATTATGATCCAATGCTATGGTATTATTTCTTTTTAATATCCGGATGACGGAATCTATGCAATCGGTTAGTCCTGTTCCATTTCTTCCGGGAACAAAACGGGTAATGTGGGGAATCGCCTGATTTTTCAGGTAATTCGGTCTGACCGAACCGCTCCACCATCGGATCTCATGTTTTCCTCCGGATTGTATTTCCGTATTTCTTACCAACAATCCGTTTTTTATAGTGAGCGGATGTGTTTCAGCTGATTGTTTTTTTTTGTGTTTGTTTTTTTCGTTATAGATAAGCGACGGGTCGAACGATATATTGATATTATTCTCCGACTGTAGCTTATCAATCCATTCCGATAGGGTAGGTAACGGATGATATGTTTTTTCTGTCCATTCCGCAGCATTCTCTATGCTGGGGGAGGTAGACGCCTCTTTATCATAAGGCACTATATTCATCGTTTCTACATTTTTGTCTTCTAACCGTTCCGATAATTGACGAAAGTATAAACTTCTGGGATTTATATGGTTGTTACTGTTTTCCCAGTATCCGTCACCTGAAAATTCGGCCCAGGAGCCGAATGACCAGTTTTGTGCGGTAGGGGGGGAGAAGCATTCGATCAACGAAGCGGTACATTGCCAGAATACACTGTTCGCGGCACACCATCCGGCTCCCTGTCCGCTTTGCATTTTGTTTTTGAAACTCAGTGCATTGCCGTCGATGTTAACAACATCAAATAATACTCCCGAAGCCCAGCAATCCGTAGCGCCACTGAAACTGTGAGGCCGTTCGGCCTGACACTGAACAAATGCATTCGGGCCGGTAGCACAGTATCCTGTTGCAAAATCATGATAACCCTGTTCGGAATAGATCCGGTTAAAGAGGCATTGTTGCCCCATCGTAAAAAACGTATGACGGCGTTGACCGCCTATTTCCGATACCGGTTGTAATGATTTGCAATTTTCAACGGTGATTCGTCTGGATGTTTCGGCAATCATCACGGCCGAACCTGCGAAATGTTTGAACGTAATGCATCGAACCCATGCGTCGTAAGCATTTTCAATATGAATCGCTACCCACGAATGTGCCTCATCTTTCGGATTTCGGACATCATATTCCGATATACATGTCAGGTTTTCGACGCCTGTATTTGAAATCCGCCCCAACCATGTATACGGGATTACATATCCACCACCGTATTGTTTATCGAGTGCAGTCGTTATCGGAGCATCAATGGTTATTCTATTCTTGTTCACAGATGTAACGGTTCTGTCCCAGAAAAGATCAATATCTCCGGGCTTCCATCCCAGATAAGAAATTCCTCCTCCGAAATTCCCGGTTCCTGTTTTTTCGATCCATTCGTTAACGGAAGGTCTGAAAACCGTGATGTTGTCTCCCTTATTTAATCCATGATTGTCCGGCAGATCGAGAGTTATCGCATTAACCGGCACATAGGCATTGCGGACAGGAATCGAATCTCCGTTTTTTTTATTATTATTACCGAGAATTTGTATAAGCGTTCTGCGGTCTTTTCCCGTGGCGATGACTTTGGTTCCTTTATCTCCCGTACCACAACCTCTTAGGATGATCCCTGAATTTTTAATGAATATGCTTCCTGATACATTGTAATCTCCGGCCAGCAACAGGACGGTTCCTCTGAAACCATTGGTATCGGGTGTCATGGCACCGACATAATCAATGGCTTTCTGAATTATTTCCGTAGCATCTCCTTCAGTCAGAGGAACAACGGCTTTTATCCCGACATCCGGGATGTCTTTTTCTCCCGCCATGTATCCTGCATAAGAAAAATCCGGAATACGATTTCCCAGGCTGTCCGGATTGTAAAAAAGCTTACCGTCCAGAAATTCAATAGGAGGAATGGGTTTGAAATCATCCCCCCTTAAGGAACAAATATTTATTCCTGCAAGGAAAAACAAGAGAAAATAAGTTTGTATTTTCATAAATATAAATGTATGTTGCGATAATTGGTCTTATTTTATAATGTTCCGCCTGCAGCCTTTACCCTTTCTTCCCATAATTTCCGTTCTTTTTGAATATCATACCCTTGCCTGGAAAGGTAGTTATTGATTCGTCCTTTATATTTGTTAAACCAGCCGTGCTTATCTTTCGATGAGGATGCGTTCATTGCATGTTCACGCGCTTCGGTGAGCCATGCATATATTTGTCTTTTCTCATCCTCTTTTAATGCAGGAATCATCTCATTGTACGATTTGTATGTCACCATCCGCACGCCGTAAGTCATGCCGTCTTTAACTGATTCAATCTGATCATTGGTTAGATTCGCCGACAGGTTTCCAATAAATTCACACTGTAAGTTGTACAGTTTTGCATTTTTTTCCTCGTAAAGTTCTTTGTTTTTTTGCTCCAGTTTTGTGTTGTCTTTTATTTCCTCCTTTGCAACTTTTATTTTATGATTAAAATCGTCATTTATTTCACCTAACAATTTGTACTGATTCGTTAATGTTTTTGTAATCCGGTTATGCTTTTCCGAATCTGTAATGTTCAGTGTTTTTACTATTTTTTCTGATCTTTCTGCCAAGACCTTCAGGTATTCCGTATCTTCATTTTGTGAGGATACGGAACAACCAAAGGCGACCAGTAATATAATACCTATTATGTGTTTCATTTTTTGTAATTTTGTAATTCTGTTGTAAAAATAGTTTGCTATTCAAAAGGGATTATTCTTTCCTGCCAGCGTATCGTAATTATTTTCCGGATTCTTCCAGTCTGTTTTTGTGGTTGGGTCTATACCGTTTATGTATTTTTCAATATTCGTATATCCGTCACCATTTAAATCTCCGTTTGCATCGGAAAGATCATGCGGGTTTAAACCGTATTTGATTTCCCATTCGTCCGGCATTCCGTCGTTATCACTATCTTTGTACGGTTTTCCTTTATATTCCGGATAACCGCCGACCTGGGCGATATCTGTAATGATTCCGTGTTTGTAAGAATCAGCTGGCAAACGACGGTGTTCAAATTGGTAAAAACTTTCAGGATCAACATCCTTTACATAATGAACTTTTCCGGTCTTTATTTGTTCAATGACTCTTGTGTCTACGATATCACGCCTAGGGAGGGTAGCGCCGGCATTCTCAAGAACAAAATCATACGCTTCCTTAGCCGACATGATCGGAAACGGATTGGTTATAGGGAGCGGCTTGTTCCATTTTATATAATATCCATCCGTATTATTCTGGTCTTCTACCTGAATACCGCCTGCCCAGTTATCTTTTGTTATTGCCGGATAGCCTTCCATGATGTTGCCGTCGGCATATACCCTGCCATAGACTTTGCGTTCCAATTTACTTCTTCCCGATTCGGGCTTTAATATTCTGTGTCCGACGTTCGTGTCTTTTGGGGTAAAGGGACCGGGTTTGTAGTAGTTGTTGATGAAATTATACGTAGCCGTGTAGTCGCCTCCGTCTACCGAACGATGTACCCAGTTATAGATCAGATTGTTAACAAAGTTAAACTGTCCGTTCCAGCCGATAGACGGATTTCTGCCGGCGTTATTAGCCCAGATATTACGCATGAAAGTACAGTTTTCACCTCCGATCGTACTGCCGAACGCGTGATTGTATGTATCCAATGCCTGGGATGAAATCGTATTCTGAATGGTTACATTGACCGTTCCCAGCTTTTTCGGCGTTGAGCCGTCTTCGGGATCAAACATATGGCGGTAAAAGGATATATTTTCATCTAATCCCCAGCTCGTAGAGCAGTGGTCAATCATGATATTCCCGATGGGATTACCGCCGAGTGCATCGTCACGACGTCCGACATTCGTTTCACCTCTGCGGAAGCGCATATGGCGTATAACGAAATCATGCGTATTAATCCATACGCTTTCGCCGGCGATGCAGATCCCGTCACCGGGAGCTGTCTGTCCTGCAATTGTAATATATGGTGCACGGATGATAACAGGCGATTTAAGATGGATAATACCGGCCACATTAAAAACGATGATACGTGCTCCTCCCTGTTCACACGCGTCACGAAAGCTACCAGGTCCGCTATCGTTCAGATTCGTTACAATAATCACCTTTCCTCCGCGTCCGCCGAAGCTGTATGCGCCTCCTCCCTGTGCCCCGGGAAATACCGGAATGTCAGCCTGAGGCAGGTCTGACGGGCGGGCAGCCCACGGAACGTAGGGCTTACCGGTCCTTGCTTCTTTATCAATAACGGGAAGCGCCTTTTCCCATGCAATATCCGAGAGACGTTGTGTCTCTTCCATCATTTTATCGGTTGCTTTTTTTACATCATCCGGCACATCCGGATATTGAGCGAAAGCCTGAATGCCAACAAGTTCTACCATAAATAGAATTCCTGAAATTAGTTTTTTTTTCATTGTTCTTTGTGTTATTTTTATGAATATTCAAATGAATGTGTTTCTTGAAATACATAGTATTCGCGAAAAATTCCGCAAATACATTGCTTTTATTCTTCACCAATACAAAGTATAATCACTCGTATAGTTTTTTATTATCAGATAATATAGACTATGCTGTGCTGTGCCGATGGTGCAAAAGTATGAATAAAGATCAGATATATGAAATATAATATCTATGTTTAATAACATATGAAGAGTTGATGTGTAGATTGAAAAAAATATTTTCCTTTGCACTACAGGATAGCACAGGACAGTTTTTTTCTGTGATGCGGGATTTATTTTAAATATTTATTATGATACTAATATTTGACGATAATAAAAGTAAAGTCAGACAATTATCGGATGCGATAAGAGTGGCTATTTCCAATGATGAGTTTAAAGAAGGAGACAGGCTTCCTTCTATAAACAAAATAAGTGCGGAGTATGGCCTTGCCCGTGATACGGTTTACAAGGCTTTTCAGGATTTGAAAGGAAAGGGTATTATAGAGGCAGCGCCTACAAAAGGCTATTTTGTTTCTAATGCCGTCAATAATATATTTGTTTTGTTTGATATATTCAGTCCTTATAAGGAAGAGCTTTACCGTGAACTTACGGCAAATCTGCCGTTGAACTACCGGCTGGATTTATATTTTCATCATTACAACAAGCATTCCTTTAATAATATTATTCTCGATAGTATCGGAAGATATGATCTTTATCTGATTACAAATCTGCAGAATGATATATACTCGGAAGTGCTTGACCGGTTGGATAACAGTAAAGTAATGTTGATGGACCTGGGTAATTTCAAGAAAGATAAATTTTCGTATGTATGCCAGGGTTTTGATACGACTCTATATGCTTGCCTGACTTCCGGCCTGGAACAGTTTAAAAAATACGATGAATTGTGTTTTGTCTTTAATCATAAATCCGAACATCCGAAAGGTTGTATTCTTTATTTTGAGAAGTTCTGCAAGGATAATAAAATCAAATACAGTATCATTACACGGGATATTACCCCGTTTGATATTTTGCCGGGAGTTGCCTATCTTGCCGTACGTCATATTGATATGATACAAATTGTGAAAGTCTGCCGTTTGCAGAATTATCAACTGGGAAAGGATGTCGGGCTTGTTACATTTAACGATGCTCCTATGCTGGAAGTGATAGAAAACGGTATTTGTGCTATTTCTACGAATTTTAAGGAAATGGGTAAAATGGCAGCCGAATATATTAAAACAAGAAGTAAAGTTCAGATATATATACCTACCGTTCTGATAATGAGAGGATCTCTTTAGATGACATAAGGTTGTATTTCCGGGATTGCCTGAATCCGCGGAAGTATAGGCTCGGAACGGACCGGGGAATATATTTCAGCCTTAAAGTGAAAATAAATATCGTATGAAAAATATATCTTTTGTTGTTTTCTTGATTTATATAGTGTTTTGTATTCAGCCGGTAAGTGCAAACGATTATCAGCCGAATTTTTCTGTTGCCGGATTTTTTGATTTGAAAGATTCCGGACGTGAGGTTTATAATTTTAATGTGGGCTGGCGGTTTTACCGGGGAGACATCAAAGGGGCGGAAGCAGTTGGCTTTGATGATTCCGCATGGGATGTGGTATCTACTCCCCATGCGGTTCGGTTGATGCCCGCAGAGGCGAGCGGCAATCGTAATTATCAGGGGCCGGCTTGGTACCGGAAACATTTTACGGTGGATGAGGCATTCAAAGGGAAGTTGATTAATATTTATTTTGAAGCTGCCATGGGGAAATCGACCGTTTTTCTGAATGGCCGGAAAATCATGGAACATTTGGGGGGCTATCTGCCGTTTAGCCTGGAACTGACGGAGTATGGTGTTAAACCGGGTGATCAATGCCTGATTGCAGTTCTTGTCGATAATTCCGACGATAAAAACTATCCTCCCGGAAAAAGACAGGATATGCTTGATTTTGCTTATCATGGTGGTATCTATCGTGATGTATGGATGATTGTGACTTCACAGGTTTATATTACGGATCCGAACAAGGCCGATAAAACAGCCGGGGGAGGTGTTTTTGTACAATACGGAGACATCGACCGTAAAAAAGCAGAGTTGACAGTTTCGACGGATGTAGCAAATCGATCGGGAGTAATACAGCAAATCGTTGTTGAGAATAAGATAACAGACAAGGAAGGTAAGGTTTTAAAGGTCGTCAGAAATAATATTTCACTAAGTGCCGGTGAATCAAAACAGGTTAAACAGAAAATGATGTTGACTAATCCTGTTTTGTGGCATCCGGACGCTCCTTGCCTGTATAACCTGGAAACGAAGATTTTGTCAAAGAACGGGGCGTCGTTTGACGGAGGTATTACACGTATAGGTATCAGAAAGGTTGAGTTTAAAGGGGAGGACGGATTGTGGTTGAATGATGAGCCTGCTGATAAGCTGATCGGAGGAAACCGGCATCAGGACTTTGCGTACGTGGGCAATGCCGTGCCTAACAGTCAGCATTGGAAGGATGCTAAAAAACTAAGGGATGCCGGATGTCGCATCGTTCGTGTGGCGCATTATCCGCAGGATCCCTCATTTATGAATGCTTGCGATGAATTGGGCATTTTTGTGATTGTGGCGACCCCGGGTTGGCAGTATTTTAATAAAGCACCGGAGTTTGCAGAATTGGTTTATGATGATATTCGTAACATGATACGCCGTGACCGGAATCATGTGTCGGTTTTGATGTGGGAGCCGATTTTGAATGAAACGCCTTTTCCTTTGGAGTTTTCTTTGAAGGCGCAGCAAATCACACATGAAGAGTATCCCGGTTCTGCTTGTGTTGGAGATCACCATTCATTGGGAGTGGCTGATCATTATGAAGTGGTGTACGGATGGCCGGAAGATGTCGGTCATTTTAAGCAATGCATTTTTACACGTGAATTCGGCGAAAATGTAGATGATTGGTACGCACATAATACGAATAACCGCGCTTCACGAAGCTGGGGCGAAAATGCTTTATTGGTTCAATCATTGCAACTGGCAAAGACGTACAACGAGATGTGTCCTGAAAGTCGTCAGTTTATCGGCGCCGCTTTATGGCATCCTTTTGATCACCAGCGTGGTTATCATCCCGATCCGTACTGGGGAGGGATCATGGATGCTTTTCGTCAGCCGAAATATGCTTACTATATGTTTAAAAGTCAGGTGCCTGCGGATTTGAAACATCCGTTGATGGAGACCGGGCCAATGGTGTTTATCGCACATGAAATATCCCCGTTTTCAAGTCCGGATGTGACCGTATTTACAAATTGTGATGAGGTTCGTCTGATTGTTTACGGAAAAGATACGCTTACACAGAAAGTACCGGGAGAAAAATCCGGTATGCCCAATCCACCCGTAACATTTAAGGATGTCTATTCTTTCAACGAAATGCGGGTTTATCCGTACGTGGAAAAACAATGGCAGAAAGTCTCTTTTGTTGCAGAAGGGCTGATCGACGGAAAAGTAGTTTGTTCAACGACAAAGATGCCGTCGAGGAGATCGACGAAACTTCGCCTGAAAGTTGATAATACAGGACAGCAACTGATTGCCGACGGATCTGATTTCATTCCGGTTATCTGTGAAGTAACGGATGACGACGGAAATGTCAGAAGGTTGGCAAAGGAACGTATTCTGTTTTCGGTCGAGGGAGAAGGAGAAATCATCGGAGATGACATCATCGGAGCAAATCCGAGGGATGTGGAATTCGGCTCGGCGCCGGTTTTGATTCGTTCGACATTAACGCCGGGAAAAATAAAAGTATATGCGCGCGTATTGTTTGAAGGTGAACATGCACCGACTCCGGCATCCGTCGAGTTTGAAAGCATAACGCCGAAGCATAAGTTAGTTTATACTGAAAGACCTCAGGTAATTCAAAGCGACGCCTCTATCGGTTTGTATAAAAGACGGTTAGGTGAAGATGAGAAGCAACGGTTGCTTGATGAAGTCGAACTTCAGCAAACAGAGTTCGGAGAGAAGAAGACGGAGTCGCAGAAGTGAAAAATACGAATGATTGAGAATATTTCCGGCAAAAGAAATTTTTCCGGTAAAAGAATTTAAAACGATGCAGATTGAAACATTAGATTTAGTTGTATTTCTGGTTTTTACGATAGGAACTGTTCTGTTCGGCAGTTCTTTCGCAGGTAAAAATAAGAATGCGAGCGACTATACGCGCGGAGGAGGAAATTTGCCGGGTATTGTCGTGGGGATGTCTATATTTGCTACTTACGTCAGCAGCATTAGCTTTCTGGCGCTTCCGGGAAATGCTTTTTCAGGTAACTGGAATTCATACGTTTTTAGTTTGTCGATTCCTATTGCGTCTATTTTTGCCGCAAGATTTTTTGTTCCCTTTTACCGGAGTATCAGTAGTATTTCGGCTTATAGTTTTTTGGAAGAACGCTTTGGCTACTGGGCAAGAGCGTATGCCGCCGCTTGTTATTTGCTGACACAAATATCCCGCATAGGTTCGGTGCTTTTTTTACTGGCTCTCCCGCTTCATTCGATGTTGGGCTGGAGTGTACCATCCATCATTGTTGTAACAAGTTTATGTGTGATCATATATTCTGTTCTTGGGGGAATTAAAGCGGTTATATGGACAGATGCCATTCAGGGAACGATTCTCATATTCGGAGCATTGGCTTGTGTAATTGTACTTTTTGTTTCTTTTCCCGGAGGTGTGGAACAGTTTTTTGAAGTCGGTGCGGAATACAATAAATTTTCGTTGGGTAGTTTCGGGCCGGAATTGAATGTTTCGACCTTTTGGGTAACACTTGTTTATGGCATTTTCATTAACCTGCAGAATTACGGAATTGATCAGAATTATGTGCAGCGATATAAAAGCGCAAAAGATGATAAAAGCGCCCGCTTTTCGGCTTTGTTCGGAGGTTTGCTCTATGTGCCGGTCAGCCTTTTGTTTTTCATCATCGGCACCGCTCTGTTTGTCTATTATCAGGTGCAACCGGGCTTGCTTCCCGAGGGGATCAGCGGGGATAAGGTTTTTCCTTATTTTATCGTTCAGGAGCTTCCGACCGGAGTAACCGGCTTGCTGGTTGCGGCTATTTTTGCAGCGGGAATGAGTACGATTTCGACCAGCATCAATAGCGGTGCAACTGTTATTCTGACCGACTTTTTTCAGAGAGGGAAAAAAGAGGGAGACGAAAAGAAGAACATGAAAATACTTTATATTACTTCTTTTGTGCTGGGATTGTTGGGTATGTGTGTCGGACTGGCGATGATATCCGTCAAAAGCGCGTTGGATGCATGGTGGAGTCTGGCCGGTATTTTTAGTGGAGGAATGCTGGGATTGTTCCTGCTCGGATATATTTCAAAGAATGTAAAAGGGACATACGCATTGGTCGGCACGGTCTGCGGAGTGGCTTTGATTTCCTGGATGACATTCAGCGGACAAACCATGTTTCACAGTTACCTGACAATTGTATTTGGAACGCTTACCATTTTCTGTGTCGGGCTTTTGCTTAGTTTGTTGTTTTCTAAAATATCGAAGAAAAACGCGGCAAAGTGAGCTGTGAATAAACAGAGACGCCGGGCCTGACGATCATGTACCGAAACTTATTGTTGATTTTTTGAATAGAATTATAATTGATTAGAACGAAAATAAATGAAACGAACATGATAAATGCATCGCCTTTGGCGATGAACAAATGAGTGAGTTCTATATTACCTTAGTGTTAAAAATATATTTTTGTACATATGAAAAAAGGAATATTACGGGGCATTGTTCCCCCAATGATTACTCCGTTGTTGGATACGGACCATCTGGATGAAAAAGGAGTTGCAAACCTTGTCGCTCATCTGATAAAAGGTGGGGTGAGCGGCATTTTTATACTGGGTACTACCGGTGAAGCGCAACATTTGAGTTTTAAGGTAAAAGAGGATCTGATCCGTCTGACGATCGCTTGTGTGAACGGACACATTCCTGTGTTGGTCGGTATTACAGACACTTCCGTGCATGAAAGCATAAAGCTTGCTGAGATTGCGGCCGGATGCGGTGCGGATGCGGTAGTCGCGGCGCCTCCTTATTATTTTACATTGGGACAGCCCGAATTGATCGAGTATTACGAATTGCTGGCAGATAAAAGTCCGTTACCGCTTTATCTTTATAATATGCCGTCGCATACGAAAACGATGATCGAATATGATACAGTGAAAACATTATCGCAACATAAAAATATCATTGGTTTGAAAGACAGTTCGTCCAACGGTGTTTATTTCTGTAAATTGCTGGATATGTTCAAAGACAGGCCTGATTTCGAACTGTTTGTCGGACCCGAAGAAATGATGGCGTCTGTTGCTTTGATGGGAGCCCACGGAGGTGTTTCGGGAGGTGCGAATGTTTATCCGGAAATCTTTGTGGAAGTTTATAACGCTGCTGCGGAGAAAAATGTGGAAAAAACGATTGAACTCCAAAGCAAAATGTTGTGTGTAAGCAATGAATTGTATAGCATCGGCCGCTTTGGTTCCAGTTATATCAAAGGAATAAAGACCGCTTTGTCATTGAAAGGTATTTGTAGCGGTTATCTGGCGCAACCGTTTAATCTGTTCCGGGATCCGGAAAAAGAAAAAGTGAAAATTGCGGTTGAAAAGTTAGATAAGTGGTTGAAATAAAGTGATGCAATTGTAGTATTATCGAATAGAAATGCTGATAGATAATGAATATAAAAAAGAAAATACTGATACATATAGGGTTGTTGTGTTGTTTGTTAGTCAAAGCGGAAACCATTAATATCCGGGATTTCGGAGGAAGCAGCGATGGAAAAACATCCAATACCGCAGTTATCAGGAAAGCGATAGAGAAACTCTCTTCCGAAGGAGGAGGTACGTTGTTTTTCCCGGCGGGAACATACCTGACGGGACCGATTGTGATGAAAAGCAACATCACGTTAGATATCGAAGCCGGAGCGACTATCCGCTTTTCCGATGATTTTTCGGAATATACGCCTTTTGTTGAAATGCGATACGAAGGTGTTGTGATGAAAAGTTTCTGTCCGATGATTTACGCCTATGAACAGGAGAATATAACAATCAAAGGGGAAGGTACGATTGATGGAAACGGAGAGAAATGGTGGTACGGAACCTTCATTCTGGAAGGAGCGCATGAAAATGAAGCGTTGGCAAAAGAGCTGACTCATTATCAGGCGATGTGGGAAAAAGAAAATCCGGGATTTAAGATCGAAGAACAATCGGACTGGAAGCGTACGCTGGCAAAAAGATATTTTCGTCCGTCGTTAATGCAACCCTATAAGTGCAAGCATTTTAAAGTGGAAGGTATAACGATTATCAATTCTCCTTTCTGGACAATCAATCCGGAGTTTTGTGAGAATATTATCGTGCGGGGCGTTACGATCAATAATCCGGATGCGCCGAATACCGACGGGATAAATCCGTCTTCCTGCCGGAATGTGATCATTTCCGACTGCCACATAAACGTAGGGGATGACTGCATCACGTTAAAGTCCGGACGCGATTTACAGGGGCGCGAATATGCGACTCCCTGCGAAAATATAACGATCACCAATTGTGTGATGTTGGCCGGACACGGGGGCGTTGTGATAGGCAGTGAGATGTCGGGCGATGTCCGGAAAGTAACAATCTCTAATTGCGTGTTTGACGGCACGGACAGAGGGATTCGCCTGAAATCGACACGTGGCCGCGGTGGCATTGTCGAAGAGATACGCGTCAGTAATATTGTGATGAAAAATATACCGAAAGAGGCTGTTATCCTGAATTTATTCTATTCGAATGTGCCTGCTGAAGCCTTGTCGGAACGGACTCCTGTCTTCAGAAACATACATATCTCGGGGCTGACCGGATCGGAAGTGAATGCGGCATGTGCTGTTCTCGGAATTGAAGAGGCGATGATCTCGGATATTTCATTTACCGACATGAATATTGAGGCTAAAACGGGATTGATTATCGATAAAGCAAAAGATGTTACATTGGAGAATGTTAGGATCAGCACAAAAGAAGGCGCTGCATTCAAGATTACAAACTCCGAAAACATCCATATCAATAACATAAGCAATCCGTCTCCATTGGCTTCGGAAACGGTATTGGAAGTAACAGATGTGAAAGATTTGTTTGTGCACGGATGTTTTCCGAAAAAAGGAAGCGTTTCTTTTATGAAGATCGACGGAACGAGAACCGAAACCGTTATTTTGCGGAATAATTACCTGGAACGACTCTCTTCTCCGATTGAAAAAGGAGGTAATCTGAAGAAGTCGTCGGTTATTGTGCCATGATATGTTCTAAATGAATTGATATATGGTTATTTAAATTGATTGTTTATGAAGCGGGTATTTTTTATTTTTATCGGAATGTTATTTCTGTTTGCTGTGACTGCTCAAAACCGGCAGACTGCGGATCATGCATATGTACGTCCATTATCGGATGTGTTGACAGATATCGAAAAGCAATTCGGTATACAGATTAAGTATGATCAAAAGTTAATGGAAGGAAAAGTATTGAAATATGCGGACTGGCGCATAAAACCATGGAGTGTGGAAGAAACACTGAATGCCGTGCTGGCGCCTTTTGATTATAAGTTTGTGATGGACAACGGCAAGTATAAGGTAAAAGAATTCGAGTATTACCGGACAACCGAAGAGGAGGGGGGGGAATTCCTGAATTATCTTGAAACCCTCTGTTCCAATAAGGCCGAATGGGAAAAACGGAAGTCTGAAATTCGCCGGTGTTTGCCGGAAGCCTTGAGATTGTCTGTTATTCCCGACAGGCCGGCTTCAAAAGTAATACTTACAAAGAAAAGAAAGTATAACGGCTACACGGTTGAAAATTTCGCAATAGAAACGCTTCCCGGTATTTATGTTGCCGGATCAATTTATAAACCGTTGAAAACAAAAGGAAAATGTCCGGTGATGCTGAATCCGAACGGACATTTTGCAGACGGGCGATACCGTGAATCCCAGCAGATAAGGTGTGCGATGCAGGCCCGTATGGGAATTATTTCTGCCAGTTGGGATATTTTTGCCTGGGGTGAAAGCCTTTTGCAGTTTGATGGAGAACTACATCATCTGAGTGCGGCGAATACCATACAGACTCTTAATACATTACGCATCCTGGATTATTTGTTGTCACAGAAAGAAGCTGATAGTACAAGAGTCGGAATAACAGGCGGCTCCGGCGGTGGAAGTATGACTATGATGATTGCTGCTATTGATGACCGCATCACACTCAGTATTCCCGTGGTTATGCTTTCCTCTCATTTTTCAGGCGGATGTCCGTGTGAGAGTGGTATGCCTGCTCATTTATGCGGAAACAGGACCAATAATGCGGAGCTGGCCGCTATGTTCGCTCCCAGGCCTCAGTTGATAATTACGGATGGAAAGGATTGGAGCAGTACTGTTCCGGAGTTGGAATATCCTTTCGTAAAGAGGACATATGGATTTTATAACGCTGAAAATAACGTTGAAAACGACCATTTTCAGGAAGAAGGACATGATTACGGATTGTCAAAACGAAAAGCGATGTATCGTTTTGTGTCCGAACATTTTAATCTGGATGTCAGCCGTATTCTGGATAAAAATGGAGAATTTGATGAGTCAAAAGTTACTGTTGAAAAGGAATCCGATCTGTATGTTTTTGGCGAAAACGGAGAAAAATTACCTTCGGATGCTATCAGGGGAAAAGAGGCGTTGCTGCGGGTTCTGAAAGAAGTATCAATTATGGATTAAATTATGAGCTTTATGATAAAAAGGACTTTATTATTGGTTTTGCTGATCGTTTGTTTTGCTCAGTATCCTGCAGCGCAGGAAAATATGAAATTGTGGTATGATAAACCTGCTCTGGACTGGAATCAGGCTTTACCCTTGGGTAATGGCCGTTTGGGTACAATGGTTTTCGGAACTCCTTCGATAGAACGTTTGCAATTAAACGAAGAAACGATTTGGGCGGGTTCGCCTAACAGTAACGCCCATAAACTGGAAGAAGGTGTCCTGGAAGAAGTTCGCCGGCTTATATTTGAAGGAAAATATGTGGAGGCACAAGATCTTGCGACAGCAAAAATTATGTCCCCGACAAATCATGGAATGCCTTATATGCTGATGGGAGATTTGTATATTTCTTTTCCGGGACACAACAAATATACGGATTATTACCGCGATCTGGATATCAGTAATGCGGTGGCCGGCGTATCGTATAAAGTAGGAGATGTTACTTATAAACGTGAAATTTTTACGTCGTTTACCGATCAGGCCGTCATTGTAAAGCTGACGGCGGATAAACCGCAAAGTATAACCTGCAACGTCTTTCTGACAACTCCACAGGAAAAAGTCAACAGAAGCGTAGAAGACGACCAGCTCGTTCTTACCGGAATAACGCCGGCACATGAAAAGCAAAGCGGGAGGGTTGAACTGGAGGCGCGGGTAAAATCTAAAGTGAAGGGAGGAATA
>JAITVS010000332.1 GCA_031285685.1 Tannerella sp. | reverse complement strand
GGAAACACCGTCTTTAATACTTCCCAATGTTTCATCAGCCAAAGGTAAGCAATTATACAACCAAGTCAGTTACTGCAACCGGGTTTTCGGACTGACCCTAAATTACCCCCAATTGTGATTTTATTTTTGTCAAAATAAGAATAGTTCTGCTGCGCCTGACAAAATAATATGTTTATAGTTAAAAGTATTGTAAAGAGAATTCGCTTGTTCATACCCGTATCATTTTTAAATTGCCATTATAATTAAAAACCTCCCCATTGCTATCATTCGATAAAGCAGGGGAGGTTATATAAGGGCCGCACAGTAGATGTGTGTAAACTCCGTATGACAGGATTTGAGTGCCTTTACCACCTTTGTAATCCGTTGTGCTTACGCATTTCCCGAAGGAACTACGGCCCGCCATTAGCGGTAAGAGCTTGTCTCGGAATTGTATAAAATCTGATGAGTTTTCCAATCGAACATGTGCGGCTTAACTCATTTCTTTATTACAAAGCTAATAAAAAAATACAGACAATGCAAGATTTTACGGAATAAAATTCCGTTTTTAACATTATTGTTTTTATTTCTTTGCTTTCGCTATAATAGCTTTGAATGCTTCCGGATTATTCATCGCCAAATCGGCCAGAACTTTACGATTGATTTCAATGCCCGCTTCTTTGAGTCCACCCATCAGACGAGAATAAGACAAACCTTCCATACGTGCTCCGGCGTTTATTCGTTGTATCCATAATGCACGGAAATTTCTTTTCTTATTGCGACGGTCACGGAATGCATAAGTTAAACCTTTTTCCCATGTATTCTTTGCTACGGTCCACACGTTTTTACGAGCACCGAAATAACCTCTCGTAAGTTTCAAAATCCGCTTTCTTTTTGCTCTCGAAGCAACATGATTTACTGATCTTGGCATAATTGTAATTTTTTTTGAATGTTAGCGTCACTTTTTAAAGATGATCTTGGGAGCTAATCACTCGGTTAATAAAATGTAATAAACTCTTGCTAATGAAATTATTTTAGACAAAGTAATTTCTTGATGTTATTCATGTCTGCATTAGCAACTAACCCTGTATGAGTCAGATTTCTTTTTTGCTTTTTAGTCTTCTTTGTCAAAATGTGACTTTTGAAAGCATGTTTTCTTTTGATTTTACCTGTTCCGGTAAGGACAAACCTCTTTTTTGAACCGGAATTAGTTTTCAATTTTGGCATAACTTTAATTTTAAATTGTTAATTATTAATTATATAAATAACTCCTCTCGGAATTTATTTTTTACTCTCCAGTATTCACTTCGCTTTTTGCACTTTGAGAAGAATCGCTCTTGTCTTTTGCTACAACAGCTTTGGTTGTATTTCCTTTTCTTGGAATCGGAGACATCATTATGATCATTCGTTTTCCTTCCAGAACGGGCATTTGTTCTACTTTTCCAAATTCTTCCAGGTCATTGGCAAATCGAAGCAATAAAACTTCTCCCTGTTCCTTAAATAAGATAGAACGTCCTTTAAAAAAGACATACGCTTTTACCTTAGCTCCTTCCCCCAGAAATTCTTTGGCGTGTCTGAGTTTAAAATTGTAATCGTGATCGTCAGTTTGAGGACCGAATCTGATTTCTTTAACAACGATTTTAACCGCTTTTGCTTTTTGTTCTTTCTGACGTTTTTTTTGTTGATAAAGAAATTTTTGATAATCAATTATTTTGCAAACAGGAGGATCTGCGTTTGGAGATATCTCAACCAAATCAAGCTCCATGTCTTCTGCCATTTGTAGTGCTTTTGAAGTTGAGTAGACGCCTGGAGTTATATTTTCTCCTGTAAGGCGAACCGACGGAACGTTGATGCGTTCGTTAATCCTGTATTGTTCTTTATTTCGATCGTTTCTCATTAAAAAATTATATAAAATTTACCTCCTATTTTTTATATCAGTTATTTTCTTTTTCCCATTTATTCATCATCTCATCAATTTCTTCCAAAATTTGCGTCGCAAAGGTAGTAATTTTAATTGAACCTTTATCACCTTCGCCTTGTTTTCTTATAGAAACTTCATTATTTTCCATTTCTTTTTCCCCGACAATTAACATGTAAGGTATGCGTTTGAGTTCATTGTCGCGTATTTTTCGACCAATTTTTTCATTCCGGTCGTCAACAACAACACTGATGTCTTTTTTTTCTAATTCACGTGCAACTTTATGTGCATATTCATTGAATTTTTCTCCGATGGGTAATATCGCAACCTGGTCAGGGGTTAACCATAACGGGAATTTTCCGGCTGTATGTTCAATTAAGACAGCAACAAATCTTTCCATGGAACCGAACGGCGCGCGGTGTATCATTACCGGGCGGTGTTTCTGATTGTCTTCTCCTGTATATTCGAGATCAAAACGTTCCGGCAGATTATAGTCAACCTGGATTGTTCCCAACTGCCAGCGGCGCCCGATTGCGTCTTTCACCATAAAGTCGAGTTTGGGGCCATAGAATGCCGCTTCTCCCAATTCAATTCTGGCAGGCAGTCCTTTTTCCTCACATGCTTCTATAATTGCACGTTCGGCTTTGTCCCAGTTTTCGTCCGACCCTAAATACTTTTCTTTATTATTAGGATCACGTAAAGATATCTGTGCTTCGAATCGATCGAAATTAAGCGCTTTGAATATGATGAAGATGATATCCATAACTTTCAGAAATTCACCCTTCAACTGTTCCGGGCGACAGAATAAATGGGCGTCATCCTGGGTAAATCCGCGAACGCGCGTCAGTCCGTGCAACTCTCCGCTTTGTTCGTAACGGTATACCGTTCCGAATTCGGCCAGACGAAGTGGCAGGTCTTTATAGGAACGTGGAAAACTTTTGAAAATCTCACAGTGGTGCGGACAATTCATTGGCTTCAGTAAAAATTCTTCTCCTTCCTGAGGTGTGTGTATTGGCTGGAACGAATCTTTTCCGTATTTCGCATAATGGCCGGATGTGACGTACAGTTGCTTTCCTCCGATATGAGGCGTGATAACCTGCTGATAGCCATATTTCTTTTGTATACGTTTCAGGAAATCCTCCAGTTTCAGACGTAACTGTGTTCCGCGTGGTAGCCACAGCGGAAGGCCTGCGCCGACAGCATGAGAAAATGTGAATAACTCAAGTTCTTTACCGATTTTTCGATGGTCGCGCTTTTTCGCCTCTTCCATGAGGGTAATATACTCATCCAGCATTTTCTTTTTCGGAAATGTGATTCCATATATGCGAACGAGCTGTTTACGAGTTTCGTCGCCCCGCCAATAGGCCCCTGCGATACTCGTTATTTTAATGGCTTTGATATAAGATGTATCCGGAAGATGTGGGCCACGGCACAAATCGGTGAAGTTTCCTTGTGTATAGGTCGTGATATGTCCGTCTTCAAGCTCACTGATAAGTTCTGTTTTGTAAACTTCTCCGCGATCTCCAAACATATTCATAGCATCGGATTTTGATATATCCTGACGTTTTATATCTTCCTTTTTGGCGACTAATTCAGCCATTTTTGCTTCAATTTTTGGAAAATCCGCATCGGTTAATACGGTATCACCCAGATCAACGTCATAGTAGAAACCATTTTCTATTGCCGGCCCTATTCCGAATTTAATGCCGGGATAAAGCTCTTGCAGCGCTTCGGCCATGAGGTGGGCGCTTGAGTGCCAAAAGGCGTGTTTGCCATCTTCATCATCCCACTTTAGCAACTGAACTGTCGCATCATTATTTATCGGACGTGTCAGATCCCATATTTCACCGTTTACTTTAGCGGCCAGTACGTCTTGTGCCAGTCTTGAACTGATACTTTCGGCTATTTGCATAGCTGTTGTTCCTTCGGGAAATTCTCTGACGGAATTATCAGGAAATGTAATCTTTATCATTTGTCTTAATAATAAAATATTTCGTGTTTTGGTGTGCAAAGGTAATAAATAATTGATTATTATTTTCAAAAAGATCCTATATTTTAACTAAAAGTTATTTTCTCATCACCCTACCGGAAAAGCGAAATATTTATCTGTGTTTACAAGAAGATTTTAGTTATTCGTACTCATACGTTTTATAATGCTGTAGGCTTCTATAATTCCAAGCTCTCCGGCTTTACTGAGATCTGCTATACCCCTTTTGGTATCTCCCTGTGATAACCGTGTCAAGCCCCGGTTAAAATAGGCTTCCGCAAATTCCGAATTACGGCGTATTGCTTCGTTATAATCCAGGATTGCTGCTTTGTAATCCCGTTGTGAACAACGAAGGTTTGCCCGGTTGAAATATGAGAAAGTAAATGAAGGATCCTGCTGTATCACTGTGTTATAATCATGAATTATCATTTCATACGTATACGTTCGACTGTCACGATCTTTTATTGCAGATGAAGTCGAAGGGGTGTTTTTATTGTTATTGCCGAATTGTATGCTCATTGCCTCGGCGAGTTCATCTTGTGTGGAGTTTGATAATTCGTATTCCATTTGCTTGTATCGTACTGCCGCTCGATTGAAATAGGCCAGCGTATAAGAGGGATCAATGTTTATTGCCTGGTCAAAGTTATTTATAGCTTCTGTAAAATCCTGTACAAGCATAAAATCAATTCCGCGTCCGAAGAAATAATCGGCATTTTTATCATTCTGTTCTATTTTGGCTGAATATTCATTGATGGATGCAAAATGTGCATTTATCTGGAATTCATTTAATGATGCTTCCTGATTGGTTATTATTAATTTCCATCCAAGGGTTTCCTTTGCGTTGAATGCTTCAAGCATTTTATCATAATAGACAGATTCTTTTATTTTACCTGTTTTTTCATAATATGTCAAAATAAATTGAGGCTCAAGGTCTATACGGATATTTTTATCTTGTACACGTCCGCGTATTTCACTATGATATTTACTTTTTTGCTCATCATCCTTATCATATACGACCAAGCTGTTAAATTTATTGATATTTTTATCAGATTCTTCACGTGTATCTTTTTTATCATTGTCTTCAGTATCCGGCTTGTCTTGTTGAGAGGAGGTCGTTTGTGCGGTTTGTGCTTTTTGATTGCCGTGAGTTCTTTCAAGTTCCATGGCATACCAGTAATCTTTGTCTGCACCAACCAGATCATTGATGTTACGTTTAGCCTCAGAGCGGTTGTAATACCCGGGTAAGAAGTTGGGGTACTGTTCCAATATTATATCATAATCTTTTATTGCCGCATTATATTCTCCTATACTGCTTAGTAATAATGCACGATTATAATAGGCCATATAATTGTCAGGTTCCATTGTTATTACGACATCGAAATCTTCGATCGCCCGGTTATTGTCCCCGACCTGGAAACGCAATAATCCGCGATTGAAGCGTGCTATGAGGTTTTTATCGTTAATCGCTATCACATGATCATAATCAGACATAGCTCCACGCAGGTCGTTCAGATTATAGCGAACTAATCCCCTGTTAATATAAAAGCCTTCTTCACGCGGATTTAACCTTATGGCTTCATTAAGATCAGCCAATGCTTCTTCCATTTTATCTGTCTGATAAAATAATAGGGCGCGGTTTCCGTATGCCGGTGCGTAGTATGGGTCCAGTTCTATGGTTTTGTTATAATCTGCCAGTGCGGTAACGGTATCTCCTGTTTCCATATGCATGGAACCACGTGCCATATAACTGTTTACTTCTTTGGGGTACGCTTCGATTATCTCGTTGAAGAGTTCTTTGGCTTTTTCATAATCTTTTTTTTGTATATAAGCGATTGCGGTATTGGTCATCATTGGGCGGTCTTTGGGTCTGAATTCGATCCCTTTCCGGTAATCTTCTATTGCAAGATCGTATTTTCCCTGACTTTGGCGCGCAATGCCACGTGCGTAATATGCCTGAGCCATGAACGGATTTTGTTGCAAGGCTAAGGTGCAGTCCTCTTCCGCTCCGCTGTAATCGTCAAGATTAAGTTTTGCTATAGCACGGTAAAAATACGGTTGAGCCAACCAGGGTTTGGCTTTTATGACCTGGTTGAAATATTGAATGGATAGGATATAGTCTTCAAAATACAGGGCATTGCGTCCAATAGCTATCACGCGATCCGTATTGATTTGAGCAACGGATGAGGATATACATAATTGCAGAAGAACGAAGACTATCGCTTTTTTCATCGTTTGGCGGTTTTTATTTTATAATCACAGGAAATGCTTCCTTTTATAAGATTATTCAGTTTACCTTTATTCAATTGGCGTCGTATGGGAGATATGTTATCTATGAAAACGTGTCCGTCAAGGTGCTCACACTCGTGTTGTACAACACGGGCCGCAAATCCTCCGACTGTTTCTTCATGTTCGTCGAAGTTTTCATCCATGTATTTGATCCGTATTATTGCAGCGCGCGTAACCTTTTCATGTATTCCGGGGAAGCTTAAGCACCCTTCTTCCATTGAGATTGTTTCGTTACTGTGTTCCGTAATTTCCGGATTTATCATGACACGTTTAAAGTCCTTACATTCCGGATAACTTTGAGATACCGCATCCGCGTCTATTACTAACAGACGAATGGATAGGCCTATCTGAGGGGCGGCTAACCCAACGCCTTCAGCATTATACATGGTTTCAAACATATTGTCGACCAGTTCTTTTATCCCCGGGTAGTTCTTTTCTATCGTTTTAGCTTCCTCCCTTAAAACGGATTGGCCGTAAGTGTAAATTGGTAATATCATACTTTTTGTAAAATCAAAATTTATAAAGTAAACCTTCTTTTTTCCAAATATCCCTGCAAAATAAGCACAGCGCTTATTTCATCAACTAATGCTTTGTCCTGTCTTCTCTTTTTTTTTAATCCTCCGTCGATCATAGCCTGATGTGCCATAACAGAAGTGAATCTTTCGTCAAAATATTCGATAGGAATTTCCGGTATGATTTTACGCAAACGGTTGACGAAAGCTTCTACATATTGCATATTTTCGGACGGTTCGTTGTTCATTTGTTTGGGTTGTCCTACAATAAATAAATCAACGTTTTCCTGTGAAATATATTGTTTCAGAAACTCAACTGCTTCACCACTCGGAACGGTGCCTAGTCCGTTTGCGATAATTTGCATTGTATCGGTAGCGGCTAATCCGGTACGTTTACGTCCGTAATCAATGGCGATAATTCTTCCCATCAGGGTACAAAGTTACAGTTTTTTTTTAATATGCGTTTGATTCGCCTTTAAACATGTTGATTATAGTTACTACTATAATTTTTAAGTCCAGAAAGAAAGACCAGTTTTCCAGATACCAGACATCACGTTTTACACGTCCTTCCATTTGTTCCAGCGTGCGTGTTTCTCCACGATATCCGGTTATTTGCGCCCAACCGGTTATACCTGGTTTAACAAGATGTCTTATCATGTATTTATCAATCAGGATCGAATACTGTTCTGTGTGTTTAAGCATATGAGGACGTGGTCCGACAACAGACATATCTCCTTTGAGTACGTTTATAAATTGCGGAAATTCATCCAGGTTTGTATGTCTTAGGAAGCTACCGACTTTTGTTGTGCGCGGGTCATCTTTGATCGCCTGCTGCTTATCGGCCTCTTTATTTATGCGCATTGTTCGAAATTTGTAACATTCAAATACTTTACCATATAACCCGTTACGCTTTTGTTTGAATAATATCGGGCCTTTTGATGAAAATTTAATAAATGTTCCGGCAATAATATATAATAGGGGAAATACCGTTACGAGCACAGCCGCTGAAAATACAATGTCAAAACATCGTTTGATAAAGCGGTTATATGGTGATTGCAGCGGTTCGGTTCGGATCGTAAGAAGCGGAATCGACTCCATCACTTCGAGTATCATGCTCTTTTTTACATTTCTGTAAAATTCGGGAATGATATAGAAGCGGATCATATTTTTTTCTGCAAAATTAAGCAGTTCGGATATTTTCTCACTATTTGTTCCCGGAATGGTACAATATATTTCGTCTATGTCATGATTTTTAACATATTCTTCAATTTGGTTTATCCGGCCAAGATAGTTTGGAAGGATGTCCTTTAAAATGGTATTGTCATCAAAAAAGCCGAGTACATTGAATCCGTATGCTAAATCGGTTTTTATTACCTGATAAAGCTCCATTCCGTTTTTACCTGCACCGACAATAATTATATTTTTTGCATTATACCCTTTTCGACGGTATGTCTTTACCATGATACGCACTAACACACGCCATAGCGAAAATATCAGAAGTGACGCCAGGTAATATATTACAATGAATGTCGCCAGATCATTTCCGACATTAAGAAATGTAAGACAAATAGCAAACAGGAAAATGAAGATCGTAACGAAATAAAATGAACGTTGCACAATTTTATCCAGAAATACAACAGACATGTGCAATTTCATCGGAACGAAATATAAGGAGAAAAAATAACAAAAATTAAGGAGCAATATTATTTCCCGCATCTTGGGGACCATTGTTGCGGTGTATAGTGGGTCTAAAAAATTATATATACAAAAGAAAATGAGATTCAGTACAACCAAATCGCCAATTCCTATAAGCCACTGAATAATATATTCCTGTTTGTCGTTTCGTATCATATTTTCAAAATCACATAAAGATAGTATGAGTCGAATACTCCGTGAAATAAATAAACATACTTATTATTTCGATGGGATGTATGCCTATCTTTTGATTTTTTGCAAAAGTAGTGCTTATTTGTGAATTTTCAATAAGTTTCCGAAATAATTACCAGTTTATTTATAGTGTATATCCGGCGGTTAACATTCCGTCATTTGTAGAATAAATTGTATCTTCATAATATTTGTAATGCGTATAGCGTGTAAAAAAGCGGTTACTAATACTTATATTCCACTTTTTATTAAAAATATATGATAGTCGCGTGGAAAATATGATCAGACGGGAGTTGCCTATGTCTCCTTGCGAACTTTTGTGTATTTTTCCCGTTCCGTCAGGATTGTTTCCTTTCCATGTAAATATGTGGTAGTTTTCAGACTGTATGTCGAAGCTGATCTTTTTCTTGTAAGTCAGGTTGGTATATGTTTTTACACTGTATCCGCTACCGAGATTGTAATCCTTTTCGTCATAGAAATAATGGTCCGTGAGGCTGCCTCCGAGGATAATGGCGTTTGCATAAAATGAAGATCTTATCTCCATCGGGTGTGTGTCGGTGAGTTTTCGTAAGTATAATATGCCTCCTCCAAAAGCTACAGCTTCGGATATACGATATGGTGCGACTTTTTGTTTCTCTTTATTTTTTATTTGTGAATCATAAAAGTCAAAATGTTGAAATATACCGGCTGTAAGAGAGCTGTTTTTGGTGTTTTTTACATTTTTACCCCATAATATGCCAATTGCATTTAATTGTGTCATTAAAGGTTGACTTGAGAATAAGTCAACAGAGCCATTTAAGACAAACCATTCATACGGCCGATAATGGTCGTTTTGTGATTCGGAATACTGGTCATTATAGGCCAGGTTAAATCCTAAGACCATACTTAACTCTCCATCTTTGGAGCGTTCCTGTTCTGCAAGGAAACGGAGGCCGGTATACAGGCTGAAATATACCGGAACAGATGGGAGCATACGTCCTTTTGACAAACTTCTTTTCCAGGATTCTCCCGTTATCAGACGATTGATTCCCCTTACAGGAGAAATACATGTTACTAAAATTTCACGTCCTATTCGTTCTCCTCCGGATGAGCGGTTGTCAATAAATAGATCCGACAGACGAAAAGTTATTTCTCCGAGTTCCATGCCCCCGAATGTTGTTGCGAATAAATCATTTACAGAGGGTAATTCGTTTTCCATGAAATATTCCCACATCAGACTTCCTCCCAGGGTAAAGGGGACTGACTTCCAGAATGACATACCGTTGGACCTGGCTGCATTGAAATATAATCCTCCGTGATAAGGGTGTGCAATGAGGTTTGTTGAGAATTTATCCGTATCCCATACCGGTAAAGAACTTAAATTTTGTTTGAATGAATTTATTCCGATTTTAGCAAATTCTTCATTCATAATAAAATGGTTGAATCCCCATACCGTCATGTTTACTCCAATTACTTCAGCTACGGCTCGTATAGGTTTGGGGGGGATGAGGTTAATACTATCACTTATATATGTCCTTGCGTGGCTTTCCGGCAAAATTAATTGTTGTCAGGACAGATGTGTTACAAATATTATAAAGGAAATGGTTGTGAAAAATCGTGTCATTCCATAATTTAGTTTTTCTTAAAACTGCAAAAATATAAAAAATTTGCCGGAACCCAATAATTTCTTACCTTTGCGGCAGATATTGGTTGTGCGGTATTTTATCCGTTTTTATATATATGGCGAAGTTACGTTTTTTTAGTCTGGCCAGTGGTAGCAGTGGTAATTGTTATTACATAGGAACCTCTTCTTTCGGTATTTTGATAGATGCCGGAATCGGAGTACGTCAGATAAAAAAAATATTAAAAGAGCACGGAATTGAATTTGAGAAAATACAGGCCATATTGGTGACACATGATCATGCGGATCATATAAAATCCGTGGGTTGTCTTGGAGAGACTCTTAACATCCCTGTATATGCGACGGAGTTGGTACATGCCGGAATACGTAGAAGCCGTTATGTTGAAGAGGTCTTAATACAATGTCGTCGTGTAGTGGAAAAGGAAGTTCCCTTTTTTATACGTGATTTCAAGATTACGGCTTTTGAAGTACCTCACGATAGTAGTGATAATGTTGGCTATTCAATAGAATTTGGAGATCAAACGTTTGTTGTTGTAACAGATGTGGGACATATAACCGATACTGTCCGCAAATATGTTTGTCGGGCGAACCATTTAGTAATTGAAGCGAATTACGATGAAGAGATGCTGAAGTCCGGTTCGTATCCGGTCTTCTTAAAGGAACGGGTGTCCAGCCAATCCGGTCATCTGAGTAATCGTGATGCTGCGGAGTTTTTAGCAACTAACTATACGCCGGCACTTAAAGATATTTGGTTGTGCCATTTGAGTCGTGATAATAATCATCCGGAGTTGGCTTATAAAACAGTTGATCTCCGTTTGTTTCAGGAAGGAATAAGAGTGGGGAAGGATGTGTCACTTGTGGCACTGAAGCGTATGACACCTTCCGAAATGTATGAGTTTGAAGTAAAAGAGACAGGTGGTTTATAATCCCCGGATCTCTTTATATAAAAAGAGGTGTACTTATTAAAATCTAAAGAAATGAAACCGGTTTTTCTCAGAAAAAAGATGTCTACTGTTGTTTTTTCAGTAGTTTTGATGCTAATATTTGTTTCTTGCTCTTCAAATGAAAAGGTTAAAGATCTGATTGTGGACGTGGAGAGCATTAGTTTGAATGTTTCTTTAATGAACCTGTCTTTGGATGGTACTGAGGTTTTAAAAGTGACGTTTCATCCTGTTGAGGCTACAGATCAGAGAGTCTCATGGAGTAGTTCGGATAACAAAGTTGCTACTGTTAGTGGCGGTACGGTAAAAGCGGCGGGTGTCGGAACAGCGATAATAACTGCTAAATCGTCAAACGGAAAAATAGCTGAATGTACGGTTACGGTGAGTTCTTCTGTCATAAATGCCGAAGGTGTGGAATTAGATAAGAGTTCGCTGTCTCTTATCGTAGGGACTTCCGGTATATTAACCGCAACGGTAAAGCCATTGAATGCAACGGATAAGACGATCGTGTGGGAAAGTAACAATACACAGATTGCAACAGTTGACAATAGTGGCAGGGTTTCCGGTGTAAGCATAGGGGTTGCGAAAATTACGGCAAAAGCAGGTTCCTTTTCTGCAGTTTGTGATGTGTCTGTAACAAGGGAAGGTATTCCTGCAACAAAAATAGAGCTAAATAAAACATCTCTTTCTTTAACGGAAGGTGCCGAAGAACAGTTGAAAGCGACTGTTTTTCCGGAAAATACAACCGATATTATAGCATGGCAAAGTCAGAACCCCCAAATTGCAGTGGTGGATAATAAGGGTAATATTAAAGCTGTGGGCCTGGGGACGACTAATGTTATTGCTAAGGCCGGTGATAAAACCGAAACCTGTGTTGTTACGGTAACTCCGGTATTGGAGCCGGAAATTGTAACGGCTATTGTTTTGAGTAAAACAAGTCTGCCACTAATAAATGGCGGTTCTGAAGCCATATCTGCGACAGTGACAACTACGGACGGAAGCAAGCCTGTTGTTTCCTGGAGTAGTAGTAATATTCAGATTGCCTCGGTTGATGATAAAGGTGTGGTAACGGCAGTGGGAGTCGGCGAAGCGATCATTACCGCCACTGCAGGAAATAAATCCGCAATATGTACGGTCACGGTAACTCCGGCATCAGAACAGGAAATTGTAACAGCCATTGTTTTGAGTAAAACAAGTCTGACGTTAATGACAGGCGGGTTTGATGCCATATCCGCGACAGTGACGACTACGGACGGAAGCAAGCCTGCTGTCGCCTGGGTCAGTAGTAATGCTCAGGTTGCCTCGGTTGATGGCAGCGGGAATATAGCGGCAGAAGGAGTTGGCGAAGCGATTATTACTGCTACTGCGGGAAATAAATCTGCTACATGTACGGTCACTGTTACCTCTGTATTTGTTGCTATAACAGGTGTGAAAGTCAGCCCTTCCGCATATACGATGCATGTAGGAGAAGAAATTCAGTTGTCTGCTCAGATTACCCCTCTAAATTCAACATCGAAAGATATTTCGTGGCAAAGCCAGAAGCCTCATAAAGCCACTGTTGACATTGAGACCGGTTTGGTGAAGGCGCTTTCCGCCGGAAAAGTGACGATATTTGCTATTGTGGAGGAAAACCGGGACATAACAAGTTTCTGCGAAATAACGATAGTCCCGGCATATATCCCGGTAACAAGTCTAAGCCTTAATGAAACGAATCTTGTATTAACGGAGAATGAAACGTACCGTCTGAATGCCATTGTAATGCCTTCTGACGCGACGGTTCAGGCAGTGATATGGACCAGTCAGGATGAAAGCGTCGCTACGGTTGATGGCAGCGGGAATATAACGGCGCGATCGGAAGGCACAACGGTGATAACGGCGGAGGCGGATGGAAAGTTTGCTTTCTGCAATGTTAAGGTGGAAGCACAGGATGGGCAGACTATTGTTTTTGGAGATCCGGTATTTGAGGCGTTTTTACTAGGACAATTTGATGCGGATGGTAATGGGAAAATATCAACTTCCGAGGTTAAGGATGTTACAAGTTTAGATTGTCGTTCGCAAAATATATCATCCTTGGTTGGTATTGAGCATTTTAAATCGTTGACGTTTTTGGATTGTAGTCATAATAACCTTTCGTCTGTGGATAGTATTAAGCGGAATCTGTCGTTGACATCGTTTGATTGCAGAAATAATCACATTTCTTCATTGGAAGTTGGGACATTGACGAATCTGGTAACATTGAAGTGCAGTAATAATAATTTATCTGCAATTGATGTAAGCCGGAATAGCCTGTTGGAAGTCTTTTTCTGTTCCGGAAATAACTTGAGCCATTTGGATGTTAGTGCGAATCCGGTATTAACTCAGTTTTATTGTACAAATAATAATCTGTCATTCATTGATGTCAGTCAAAACTCAAAACTTGCGTTTTTTTCATGCGGAGAAAATCCTATCGGAAATCTGGATGTGAGTAATAATTTAGCACTGAATGATTTATATTGTCAAAATTGTAACTTGACATCATTGTTATTGAATAATAATCCGAAATTGACACATTTAAATTGCAGTAATAATAATTTATCGTCATTAGATATTTTGGCTAATGAAAAATTGTCAACATTGGATTGTAGTCATAATCGGATTTTGGGCGATTTGGATATTAGCGCTTCTGATAATATAAGTATGCTGGATTGCCGGTCAAATGACATTACAAATCTATATATAAGTCCGAATGTGTGGGATCTGTTGAACCGCGGAGAAATAAAGCCTTCGAGTTTTAATCATGATGATGATGTGGTGGTTGATGTAAAGTAAACTTTTATTTTAGAAGTTCTTTTATTTTGGATTCAACTTTGTTTTCAATCTGAGGAGTAATATTGTCTTTGACCTGTTTTAATAAGATAGCCATAACGGCCAGGTCATCGGTATATCCCAAACCTGCTATGAAGTCAGGTATTACATCTGTCGGAATAATGAAATATCCTAAAGCGCCGATGATATAGGCTTTGTCTTTGATGGAAACGTTTCCGTCTCTTAGGGTATAATATAGTAGAAGGATGGGATGTAAAACCGATGCTTCTACTTTTTTAGCAATATGACCGATTTTTTTCCAGAATCTTTTTTCATTGTAGTGAGATTCGAAAGATGATGTAATATCAATGTTTGCCAATAGATGTTTTTCTTTGCTTTCCATGGGTCAAAGAAATCTGTTTTTTTTCAAATAACCAAGGTTTATAGCTTATTTTATTGTACTTTTGCACTTCTTAAAAAGGCAGAGAGAAGTGAGTCGTTATTTTATTTACCTTGCATATAATGGTACGCGTTACTGTGGTTGGCAGAATCAACCTAACGGGATTAGTGTACAACAGTGTCTGGAGGAAGTTCTTTCAAAAGTGTTGTGTCGGAATATTTCAATTGTAGGCGCCGGACGAACAGATGCGGGAGTTCATGCCCGTATGATGGTTGCTCATTTCAACATTCCGGAAGTGATCGAAAATACGGCTCTGTTAGTCGGAAAGCTGAATAATATGTTATCCAAAGATATTGCAGTATATAAGATTATACCTGTAGCAGAAGATGCTCATGCGCGTTTTGGAGCTTTATCCCGTACTTATGAGTATATGCTTTCAGACAAAAAAAATCCGTTCAGTTATGAATATGTTTGCCGGATGCCGTTACAGCAAATGGATTTTAAGGTTATGAATGAAGCATGTGCCGTTTTATTTAATTACTCTGATTTTACCAGTTTTAGTAAATTGCATACAGATGTTAAGACTAATAATTGTCGCATTTCTGAGGCCGGATGGAGGAAGGACGGCGATACTTGGGTCTTTACAATTAAAGCGGATCGTTTTTTACGAAATATGGTAAGGGCTATAGTCGGAACTTTGTTTGATGTAGGACGAAATAAAATTACGATAGGTGATTTCCGGGAGATAATAGAAGCAAAAGACAGGTGCAGAGCCGGTATGTCCGTTCCGCCCGAAGGGCTTGCTCTGACCGATATTGAATATCCAAATGATATATTTCTTGATTTTTAGATAATTAAACGAGTATTATGTGGGTTTCGTTGGCATTTTTATCAGCCTTCTTACTGGGCTGTTATGATGTGTGTAAGAAAAAGTCGTTAGACGGCAATGCCGTGATTCCGGTGCTGTTTCTTAATACACTGATCTCGAGTCTTATTTTTATTCCGTTTGTGATATTATCCTATTTTACGGAATTGTTGGATGAAACCCTTTTTTATGTTCCGCGTGTTTCATTTGCGACCCATAGTCTGGTCATGTTGAAATCTGTTATTGTTTTAAGCTCTTGGATTACAGGGTATTTCTCTGTTAAGAATTTGCCGTTGACGATAACCGGGCCTATAAAAGCAACACAACCGGTTCTTACGCTGACAGGAGCGATGCTTGTTTTCGGAGAACGTTTAAATATGTATCAATGGACAGGTGTATTGCTGGCAATATTATCATTTTATATGTTATCCGCTTCCGGAAGGAAAGAAGGCATTCGTTTTTCGCATAATAAGTGGATTTTTTATGCCGTACTATCTGTTATTTTTGGAGCAATCAGCGGGCTGTATGATAAATATCTGATGAAATCCCTGGACGTTATGACGGTACAGGTCTGGTTTAATATCTATCAATTATTAATGATGATTCCTATACTGATGTTGTTATGGTATCCGCGGCGAAAAGGAACAACACGATACACCTGGAGATGGAGTATTGTTTTTGTGTCGGTATTTCTGGCATTAGCAGACTGGGTTTATTTTTACGCGTTAAGTTATCCGGACTCGATGATCTCTATTGTATCAATGATACGTCGTAGCAGTGTTTTGGTAACGTTTGCCGCCGGAGCTATATTTTTCCATGAGAAGAATTTAAAAAGTAAAGCTTTTGACCTGTTTTTAGTATTATTAGGAATGATATTCTTATATTTGGGGACGAAATAGATAAAATTAAAGCATAGTATAGTTATGAAAAGGTTTACTGTTAGTTTTTTGTTGTTCTGCTTGGCATTATGTGTAAAAGCACAAAAAATGGAAGATTTTTTTGTCAAGATGCCGGACGACATGGTGGTGCAATTGGAAGAGGCGTGGCGAAAAGATCTTGTTGATTTATATAAATCAGGAAAAACGGCAACGCTGGAGAATACAATGCAGGGCAAATCCACATTATCTAAACTGACGGAGGACTATATGTTGTTAAAATCAACGGAGTATAGTACGATTGAATTGAAGCTTCTTCCGCTTGTAAACAATACATATATAATTTGTATGATAGAAACGGTGTATGCTCCCGTTGCGGATAGTCGCGTTATTTTTTATACAACAGAATGGCAGCGGGTTCCTTCAGACGGCTTATTTACCCCGGTTGTTGAAGAATGGTTTTGGAAAGAAGATCATACATCATTGGAATTTCTTGATGCTAAATCCAGGTTGGATATGTATTTGGTGAAGTATAGCCTTTCTGAGGAGGATATGATTCTAACGGCGGAATATACGACTCCTCAGTATCTTGATGAAGAGTATCAGGGGAAAGTGGAGCCTTTCTTGAAAACTGAGCCCAAAATATATGAGTGGAAATCCGGACGTTTTGAATGAATAATATTTTTAATAATTATTTTTAACAAGAATGAAATCCCTTATATGCCATACTGGTATTACCTTTGCAAGGTGGTATGATATATAAATACAAAGTAATGAGGACTCTTTTTTTATTGTGCGGGTTTATTATAGCTGAACTATTAAGTGTGGGTGTTTTTGCACAAGCTCCTTTTAATGATAGTGAGACTGCAAAGTTGCGTAAATTCCTTTTGCAGGCCTCAGCAGAGGCCGGTATTCAGAATTATCAGCAATTGGGTATGGTGCGGATGGATACTATCGATTGGGCTAAAGTGCCGGGATTATCATGGAATGGCTTGACTTATTTATTGGAGAATGTTAACTGGGCGAGTAAAAATCTTTCCGGTCATATGGATTTTAGTGATTTTGCAGGTCTCAAATATTTACATTGTAGCTTTAATGATATTAAGTCGGTGGATGTAACGAATTCTCTGTCGTTATTAAGGTTTGATTTTTATGAAAATGATCTTGCAGCCATGGATGTAATGACAAACTCCAAGTTAAATTATATACGTGTTGGTTATAATAATATTCGTACAATTGATTTGTCGAATAATCCGAATTTAGGTTTCTTTTGTTGTACTAAAAATCAGGTGGAATCTTTAGATTTTTCAAATAAAGAGAGGTTATATACGGTTTACTGCATTGAAAATAAGCTTAATTTTTTAAATGTGGAAAATTGTATAGAATTAGGAACATTACTGTGTGGGAGTAATCGGTTGACAAGTCTTAACTTATACAATTTACCGTCTCTAAAGTCATTTTCCTGTGCCTATAATTCGCTGACGGACTTGCAGTTATATAATTGTGAATCCTTGAATGAGATATTGTGTAATAATAATGAATTATCATCTCTGGATGTTTCTTCATGCGGGAATTTGTCCATACTGAATTGCAATAATAATAAATTGACATCATTGGATTTTGAAGATTGTATGGCTCTGACCTCATTATCTTGTGAGGATAATTTACTTGATTCACTGGTAGTATCTGATATGCCGTTATTATCGACGTTATCCTGTAAGAATAATAATCTAACCTTTTCTACATTGCCGCCTGTGACGGAACAGCTGACATCTTACTCTTATTCACCTCAGAATTATATCGCATTGGAATGCAAATATGACAGTGTTGATTTAAAGGGTACCTATATGATAAATGATAATGCTTCCAGATATTCATGGTATTATAATAATTCCATTATATATCCTTTGGAAAGCAATGGCAGCCTGTTTGCTTTTGATGAATCATATATAGGAGAGACTTTTATCTGTAGAGTACTGAATAATGCTTTGCCTAAGTTGGTTATGCATTATGATGTGACATTTACCCGGGAAGATAATCAGACGAATAATGTGAATCAGGAAAGTTGTGTATCATCTGTTTATGCAAGTCAGGGGTATATTCATGTTGTAACGGCATTGTCTGTTAGTATCAAAGTTTATTCGTTACAGGGAGCGTTATTGATGATAAAAAATGTAGATGAAGGGCGTACGGATATACCTTTTGAACGTGGAATATATGTGGTCGTTATGGATGATAAAGCCTGCTATAAGTTGATAGTCAGGTAATAAAATAATGGCATAGTATTTGTAATATATCATATGAAATTACGAAAAACGAATAAACGGAAAGGATTTCAATTATGATGAAGAATAATTATACAAAAAGACTTGTTGATGTCATAGAATATAGCCGTGAAGAAGCGTCAAGACTTCAGAACAGTTATATTGGAACAGAACATCTGATGCTTGGCATTATCCGTGAAGGAGAAGGTAAAGCATGTCGGATATTACGTGCTATGGATATTGATATGTCTGAATTGAAGAGAATTATTGAAAATGAAGTGCGTAATGTTGTGGATACCAGAGCGAATACTTCCTTGAATGATATTGTGATAAGCAAGACTGCCGAGCAGATATTGCGTTTAAGTATGCTTGAGTCACGCCAGTTAAGGAATATTCAAACAGGGACCGAACATTTGTTATTATCTCTTCTTAAGGAAAAGTTTAATGTTGTTACGGAATTTCTTGAAGGTAAAGGTGTGAATTATCAGGCTGTTTATGATAGGGTTGCCGAAGACACCTTGACGGATGAATTATCAAAAGACGCACTGAAGGAGTCGGAAGAATATTATGAAGATATAAGTGACGGGTATACCGATAATGACGATGATGATGAGGAGGAGTCATTTAATCCGTCTTCACGCAAAAGCTCTTCCGGTTCGTCTGCGGGAGGAAGTGCCGCACAGGCAACGAAGATGGCCTCAGATACTCCGGTGATTGATAATTTCGGAATAGATCTGACACGTGCGGCAGCAGAAGGTCGTCTTGACCCCATTGTCGGACGTGAAAAAGAAATAGAACGTCTGGCACAGATATTGAGCCGCCGAAAAAAGAATAACCCGATTCTTATCGGTGAGCCGGGAGTTGGAAAGTCTGCTATAGTCGAAGGATTGGCTTTACGTATCGTTCAGCATAAAATATCACGCGTATTGTTTGATAAACGTGTGATAAATTTGGATATGGCGGCGATTGTTGCAGGAACAAAGTACCGTGGACAGTTTGAGGAAAGGATAAAAGCGATACTTAATGAAATGACAAAAAATCCGAACATTATCCTGTTCATCGATGAAATTCATACAATCGTGGGTGCAGGCTCTGCTTCCGGTTCTATGGATGCCGCAAATATGCTGAAGCCGGCGCTGGCCTGTGGTGAGATCCAATGTATAGGTGCTACAACATTGGATGAATACCGTAAGAATATAGAAAAAGACGGGGCCTTGGAACGTCGTTTCCAAAAGGTGCTTGTAGATCCTACAACAGCGGAAGAGACTTTGCAGATACTTCATAATATTAAAGAACGTTATGAAGATCATCATAACACCCGCTATACGGAAGGTGCGTTAGAAGCATGTGTTAAGTTGACGGAACGTTATATCAGCGACCGGAACTTCCCGGATAAGGCGATAGACGCTTTGGACGAAGCCGGATCACGTATGCATATTTCCAATATTGTAGTTCCACCGTATATAGAAGAGTTGGAAAGACAGATCGAATCCGTCAAAGAAGAGAAACAATCGGCTGTAAAGTCACAGAACTTTGAATTGGCTGCAAGTTTCCGCGACAAAGAACGTCAGTTGCTGTCTGAGTTGGATGTAGCCAAAGAAAAATGGGAAAAAGAGATGCAGGAACACCGTGAGACGGTTGATGAAGATAAGGTCGCCGAGGTAGTGGCCATGATGTCCGGAGTTCCCGTACAACGTATTGCTAAGACGGAGAATGTGCGATTGCTTGAAATGGAAGGTGTCCTGAAGAATAAAGTAATAGGACAGGATGAAGCTGTGCGTAAGATCGTAAAAGCAATCCAGCGAAACCGTATCGGACTGAAAGATCCGAATAAGCCTATCGGAACGTTTATGTTTCTGGGGCCTACCGGTGTAGGTAAAACATATCTTACAAAAGTCTTGGCCGAATATATGTTTGGTTCTGCTGATTCCCTGATACGTATTGATATGAGTGAATATCTCGAAAAATTTGCCGTGTCACGTCTTATCGGTGCGCCTCCCGGATATGTGGGTTATGAAGAAGGCGGACAATTGACGGAAAAAGTTCGTCGCCGTCCGTATTCAATTATACTGCTTGATGAAATGGATAAAGCGCATCCGGATGTTTTCAACCTGTTGCTGCAGGTTCTTGACGAAGGTCATTTGACGGATAGCCTGGGTCGTCATATTGATTTCAAGAATACGATCCTTATTATGACGTCAAATATAGGAACAAGGCAATTGAAAGATTTCGGGCGAGGTATCGGATTCCAACCACAAGGGGGTGGAGATGCAGATAAAGGATTTGCAAATAGTGTGATACAGAAAGCATTGAATAAGGCTTTTGCTCCGGAATTCCTGAACCGTGTGGATGATATTGTGGTATTTGATCCGCTTGAAAAAGAATCGATTAATAAGATTATCGATATTGAGCTTAAGAAAGTTTTCGAGAGAATAGACCAGATCGGTTATGATATAAAACTGACAGATGCCGCTAAGGATTTTATTGCATCGAAGGGTTATGATATTCAATTTGGTGCGCGTCCGTTGAAACGTGCTATCCAGAAATATATCGAAGACGAATTGGCAGATATCATTATTCGTGAGGAAGTGAAGGAAGGAGATGAGGTCTTGCTCGATTATGACAAAGAAAATGATAAAATTGTGCATATGGTATCTCAGAAAGAATCGTAAAATAATTATGATATAGCGACAAAATGTCAGATGCGTGGCGTCTGGCATTTTTTTTGCTTTCAGGAGGACGGAAAAATTAATTTTAAATAAAAAGATATGGCAAAAGAAGAAAAAAAACAGGGTAGTATCGGGGTCACGAGTGAGAATATATTCCCGGTAATTAAGAAATTTTTATACAGCGATCACGATATTTTTCTGCGTGAGGTAGTCTCTAATGCTGTCGATGCGACACAAAAGCTGAAAACACTATCTTCGGTTGGTGAATTTAAAGGTGAACTTGGAGATATGTCGATACGCATACGTATTGATGGAGAAAAGCTTATTATTTCGGACAGGGGTGTCGGTATGACTGGTGAAGAAATAGATAAGTATATCAATCAGATCGCTTTTTCCGGAGCGGAAGAGTTTGTTAATAAATATAAGAATGATGCCGCTTCTATCATAGGGCACTTCGGTCTGGGATTCTACTCTTCGTTTATGGTTGCAAAAAGAGTGGAAATTGTAACCAAATCTTATCGTGAAGATGCCGTTGCCATGAAATGGAGTTGCGAAGGTACTCCCGAATATGAAATGGTGGAAACAAAAAAGGATGATCGCGGTACGGATATTATCCTTTACATAGATGATGAAAATAAAATTTTTCTTGAAAAGAATAAGATCACGGAATTACTTACAAAATATTGCCGTTTCCTTCCCATACCTATCGTTTTCGGTAAAAAGCAGGAATGGAAGGACGGTAAGTATGTGGATACGGATGAAGATAATATTGTAAACAATACTACGCCCGCGTGGACGCGTAAGCCGAGTGAACTAAAGGACGAAGATTATAAGGCTTTTTACCGGGAACTGTATCCGATGGGTGAAGAGCCGTTGTTCTGGATACACCTGAATGTCGATTATCCGTTTAACTTAACGGGAATATTGTATTTTCCGCGTCTGAGAACGAATATGGATATTCATAAGAATAAGATACAGTTGTATTGTAATCAGGTGTTTGTGACGGATTCGGTAGAAGGCATTGTCCCGGAGTTTATGACATTACTGCATGGCGTACTGGATTCTCCGGATATACCGCTTAACGTATCCCGGTCGTATCTGCAAAGTGATCAGAACGTAAAAAAGATATCTGCACATATAACCAAAAAGGTTGCCGATCGCCTGGAAGAAATATTCAAGAATGACCGGACGCAGTTTGAGAATAAATGGGATGATCTGAAAATATTCATCCAGTACGGAATGCTCAGCGATGAGAAGTTTTACGAACGTGCCGTCAAGTTTGATTTGCTGAAAGATGTAGATGGTAAATATTTTACGCTGGAGGAGTATCAGAAACTGATAGAAGGAACCCAAACAGATAAAGACGGTATACTTGTATATCTTTATTCTACAAATCCGAACGACCAATACAGCTATATACAGGCAGCAAAAGACAAAGGCTATAATGTGTTACTGTTTGACGGACAGTTGGATATACCGATAATTGGTCAATTGGAGCAGAAATTTGAGAAAACCCGTTATGTAAGGGTTGACAGTGATACGATCGGTAATATCATCCGTAAAGATGATGTACAGGCAGTGACTCTCGGCGAAGACCAGAAGAATGCTTTGCAGGAAGTATTTAAAAGCCAGATTCCGGTAATGGAAAAAACGGATTTTATTGTTTCATTCGAAGCTCTTGGTGCGGAATCGAATCCGGTTATGCTGACGCAGAGTGAGTATATGCGCCGTATGCGTGATATGGCTGCGATACAACCGGGAATGTCTTTTTATGGAGAGATACCTGATAGTTATAACCTTGTTCTTAATACAGACCACAAGCTTGTAAAGAAAGTGTTGGAAGATGAAGAGAGCGCTTGTGCTGATAAAGTGAAGCCTGTGCTTGATGATATAAAAGGATGGGAAGCTCGTCAGAATGACCTTCGTGATGCGCAGAATAAAAAGAAGCCGGAAGAAGTTACGGAAGCGGAAAAGGAAGATATGACGAAAACAAACGCAAAGCTGGATGAACTACGCCAACAGCGCAATCAGATTTTTGCCGATTATGCGAAAGGTAATCAGCTGGTAAGCCAGCTTATTGATCTTGCTTTGTTAAGTAATGGTATGTTGAAGGGTGAATCTTTGAGCCGTTTTATTAAACGCAGTGCGGAAATGATCGGTTGACACAGGCATAGATGCCTGTTTTACAAATATAGGATAGGGTTGATTGAGGTTGTGCGGGTAAAATGCCTGCATGACCTTATTTTTTTGTGTAATCTTATGGATTTAAGGAAATCTTCGTATCTTTACACTCTAAATTGTGACTATTAATTTGGATAAATATATGTCAGACAGTGTAGTAATTATTCCGACTTATAACGAAAAGGAGAATATTGAAAATATTATCCGTACCGTATTTGGTCTGGAAAAGCCTTTTAATATACTTATTATTGATGATGGCTCTCCTGATGGTACCGCAGGTATTGTCAAGCGATTACAGCAGGAGTTTGAAGATCGTTTATTCCTTGTGGAACGTTCAGGAAAACAAGGACTTGGGACTGCTTATATTTGCGGTTTTAAATGGGCTCTTGAACACGGATATGACTTTATATTTGAAATGGATGCTGATTTCAGTCATAATCCGAATGACTTGCTGAAGCTTTATGACGCTTGTGCGAAGCAAGGAGCGGATGTAGCGATCGGTTCGCGCTATATTAATGGTGTTAATGTTGTAAACTGGCCTCTCGGGCGTGTGTTGATGTCGTATTATGCATCAGTGTATGTGCGCTTTAT
>JAITVS010000322.1 GCA_031285685.1 Tannerella sp. | reverse complement strand
ATGTTGTTAAATCAATTCACAGGGATGGGTATGCCCGATTCTTATAAAGTTGTATAATTATAAATCGAAACGATGATATGAACTAATCACATACATATCTCCGTTGCAACAATGTCATTGTAAATTGATAATTAACTGTCAATTTTCCCCGCCGCCGCCGCTCCGCGCAGGGATGCATAGTACTTTCTATATGTATAGAAACCTCCGCACAGGGATGCATGGCACTTTCTATATATTTAGAAACCCCCGCGCAGGGATGCACGGGGGTTTCGCAAGTTCGCGAAAGCACAAACGCGCGCACGTTTGTCAAAAAATTGGCGGCAGAAACCGCTCGCACGTCTTTGCGAACCCCGCAGGGTGAAGCAATCCACAGCAATTAATAATGGATAATGGATAATGGACAATTAGATAGTGATTCGTCACTGCGAGCTTGCGAAACAGTCCATAAAAACAGCAACACTCTGGATTGCTTCGGACGTTGCCCTCGCAAAGACAGGCATCCTCTTTTTTAATTGTTGATTGATAATTGTCCACTATCAATTGTTAAGCAGTTCATGGAAGGGCCTAAAAAGAAACTTATCCGGTAAATTCAAAACAGTTTCTAAGTATATCTTCTTATTAATTGCCTTTAGATTCGTTTTTATTTAATTGTGAATTTTTAGCGGAAATATTTACTGTCTGAAATCAACAACTGTTTTTCCGTTTGCTTTACTTAAATTAATTTCTTTCGATACTCCGTCAACAGTTACCTTATATTTTCCGTAGAAAGCACGTGTTTCAAATTCTCCGCGGCGGTTTGCGGTTCCTGTTTCTTTTGTCCACCATTCGTTAAACACGAGGTTGCGGTATGCTTCTCCGGTGGGGGTTATTGTCCAGTCGCGTTTATAGAGCGACGATGCTGGTATCCAGTTCGACCCTTCCCAGAAACCCCACATAAGTATTCCTTCTACTGCCGGATGTGCGAAACAGATTTTGTAGAAATCGACTGTTTCGATGGCTCTTTGCTGTTCTTCTTCGGGCGACATCGGATTGCCCTGGTGGAATGCTCTGATACCGTATTTAGAACGCATGCCGGGCAGGTTAAACTCAGTGATTCTTATTGGCAGGTTGAATGTTGCCAGCGAATCGAGGGCTAATTTAAGGTAGTCGCGGTCGAAGGTTTCGAGATGGCTGTGCCCTTGTGCTCCGATTCCGGCAATTGGGACTCCTTCTGCGAGCAGTTTTCTTATATGTGCCATGTATTCGGGCAACCCTATTCCAAGTGGCGAATCTTCTATAAGAACATCATAATCGTTGAGCCACAGTTTGGCTTCGGGGTCGCCGTCGAGTGTCCACTGTGCCATTTGCATTGTTATTTCGGGGCCGAGCCTGTCTTCGTAGTAGTTTCCGTGAATCATTTCGTTGTTAAGGTCGTACTCGACAAACCGTCCTTTGTATCGTCTTGCAACTGTTTCGGATCTTTCCTGTATTCTTTGCCTTAGTTCGTCGTCGCTAATCTCGGTAAGCCATTGCTGAATGTACTGGCTACCGGTATTGGGCGACTGGAATATTCCCCAGAACAGGTTGTGCCCGCGCAGAGGAAGATTGTTTGAGTCGGCCCAGCTTAAAATCGAATCTACAATCTGATAGTTTAGTTGATCTTTCTGAGGTTCCATGGAATACCACTTCAGGGCGTTTCCGGTTACGGCTGCATTGAAGTTCTGAACGAACATTTCGGTGTACTTTTTCATGTTTTCGGCCGACATGCTTCCTCCTACACTGTTGGGAACTTCGGCTCCGAACCAGAATTCGTGGCTTAACTGTTCTACTGTGATGTTTGCATCCGGACTGGCTTGAATTACAAGATCTCCTTTACGTATTCTTGCAATAGATTCATCTAAAGTTTCAACACGTTCAGTATTGCAACTGTATAACAAAAACAAAACGGCAATTATGCTTACTATCGGTAATTTAACTTTGTCAGCATTTTGCCTCTTAATATTAATCTTTTTTAATTTCATACTTTTTATTATCTATTAAATTGTTTGAATTTCAAGAGTATTATTTCTGATTTCTCAGAAACCGGAAATATATAAATAATTTTTCAACTGTTACCAACCCGGATTTTGTACAATATTCGGATTGATTTGCATTTCTAACATAGGGAATGGGAACCGTTCGTGTTTGTTAGATTTGAATCCAAAATCCCTGTTTGCATTATATTCACTACCTTCCCAGTCAACAACTCCTTCATGTTCTGTTCTTCCATCTATGCCGAACAGGTCTCTGAAATACGGAACACGCTCGTATTGTTTGGCAAGAACGGTAGATGCATCTCCCCAGCGTACAAGATCAGGAAAACGAGTGCCTTCCATCCACATCTCAAAGCGTTTTTCTTTCTTTATATCTTCAAGTGTCAATGATGTACTTATGTGGTCAGAGCCGGCGCGCTGTTGAATTTTATTTAACGCCGCCAAGGCTTCTCCTTGATATTTACCAGACATTTGGCTCGCTTCAGCAAAAAGAAGAAGCACTTCGGCATAACGCATAATAACAGTATTGCTCAGTACTATGTTGGCAGTGGGAAACTTATCTTTCATTAAAGGCACTCTTTTCATCATAAAATAACCTTCATTTCCAAACAGGCCTGCACCGTTAGGATCAACACCTCTCTTAGGATCTTTCTTCTTATCTTCCAAGGTAGGAGCTTCGGAATCGCTTGGCCAGGCCAGCTCGTAGAGTAATTCATCGTAGGTATAGAACCATGCCTTACGGCGATGTGAATCAAATCCGTCATTTTCAATAAGCGCTCTTGCAAACTCGCCTGACACCTGGCCGCAGCCCCAACCACTATTATAAACGGCTGTTGGTATATTTACAAATCTGTCTAAACGCCAATGCCAGTGATCAATCATCTGGCCTAAGGTTAATTGCCCCATAACAGAACCCGATAACGATGTATTTGGATAATTATTAAATTCAAATACTTTTTCTACACTTCCGTCACCGTCAGCATGATTAAGGTTAAACATCTCTTCGCCCGGAACAAGATCATACAAACCTTTATCAATTACATTGGTTTTTAGATTGTCTGCCGCATCGGCATACCTTCCTGCAAATACTTGTGCTTTACCCATAAAAGAGTAAACAGCTTCTTTGCTTAATCTTACGGCACTGTTTTTATCAGTCAGGTTCGGTTTTGAAGGAATGTACTCTGCCGCATCGGCAAACTCGTTGATAACAAAATCCATGACATCTTCAAACAGGGTATTGGCAGGGCGTGCATCTTTATCCAACAGTTCGGTAATTAATGGAGGGTTTCCCCACCCGATGGCAAGCATCATGTGGCTCCATGCACGCCAAACACGGGCTTCTGCAACATAACGGGCTATGTTTGCATTAGAATCGCTCTGGTCGTAATTATTGATTAATAAATTTGCTGCATAGATCATCATATAAAATGAACGGTATGTAGAACGTACCGTTTCATTATCAGTTGTATAACGAAATTCGTTGATGCCTTGAGCCCAGTCGCTGGAACCGGGTGCGGCGCCTCCATGATACAAATCGTCGCTGGGAAGATTAAACATAAGAGTTACCGGTGAATAAGAAAAATTTTGACTCCCCGCGCCACGGTTATACCTATTGGCCACTTCCTTGTATAATGCAACTAAAGCAGACTCCGCATGTTCTTCTGTCTTGTAATATTCATCTAAGGGAACTACACCTTTTTGCGGAATTTCCAACCAATCTTGATTGCATGAAAAAGCAAACAAGGATATGCCTAATATTAAAATTAATTTTTTCATATTTTTTTAATTTTTCATAATTAAAATGACACATTAACTCCAAACATAAACTTTTTGGAAGTAGGGTAAGAACCTTTATCTACGCCTATTCCGTTTCCACTGTTTGCAGATGAAGTTTCAGGGTCGAAGCCGGGATATTTCGTAAAGGTGAAATAATCGTCGAGCGAAACATACACTCTCAAATTACTGATAAACATTTTACTCAACAATTGTTCGGGCAAGGTATAGCCCAATTGTATCTGTTTTATTTTGAAAAAATCGCCTTTAAAAACCTGAGCGCTTGATTTCCAAAATTGATCATCGTAACGAGAACCTATACGCGGCATACTTGCATTAGTATTTGTAGGTGTCCAGCGATTATCATAGTAATAAGCTAACCCATTGGTACGAGGACGGTCGTAACGAAAAACACAGGCGAGTATGTCATTACCCCCTACACCGGTTCCGAAAACAATAATATCGAAATTTTTATAAGCTGCTGTGAGTGTAAGTCCATAAGTATAATCCGGAATACCAGAGCCAACGTTTTGCAAATCATCAATGTTGATTTGTCCGTCATTATTTAAGTCATCAAACATAGGGTCGCCGGGTTCATACATTACATTTGAATTACCAGATTTATCTGTAAAATATACCGTTTCGTTGGCAACGCCCGTATATTTATATCCTCTTATATACCATAGAGGAAAACCTTGTTCAAAATAGGTGCCAATACTTCGTGCCTGGAACAAAGAACCTTCTATACGGGTAACTGATGGATCAAGATAGGTAACTTTATTTTGCAGAGTAGAGAACTTGGCGTTTACAGAATAACTAAAATCGCCTATACGGTCATTCCATCCTAAGTCGAACTCTAAACCGCTATTTGTAATATTGCCTGCATTAATCATAGCATTGGCTATACCTACTTCATAAACCGGGTCTACATTTATCAAAAGGTCTTTGGTCTTCTTATTATAGTAGTCAAACTCCAAGCTTAATCTACTATTAAAGAAACGCGTAAGCAACCCTATATCTATCTGTTCGGAAGTTTCCCATTTCAGTTTATCATTTACGAGACCTGAAGGTAATGAACCGTATGAAACAGACGGATTGTCAACAATCCATTGATAAATTGCACTGTTTACTGCAATGCTGGCATTATACTGGTAGTTACTCAAAGCGCTGATATTACCGTTTTGTCCCCACGAAGCACGCACCATAAGGTGATTCATATTTATACTTTCGGCAATGTCTTTTACGAATGATTCATTCGAAATTGTCCATCCGGCCGATACAGAGGGGAAATAACCCCAACGGCTTTTACGTGAAAGTTTAGATGAATCGAATGCATCGGCACGTAAGTTAGCTTGTATATTATAACGACTGTCGTAGTTCCAGGATAGACGTCCAAAGTAAGCCATATTTACAGCTTCGGTATTAGTTTCATTTACGGTTTTCGCAACATCCGATTTCAGATAATTCAGATACCTGAAATTATCTGCGTAATTGGTGAGAATATCTACTCCACTTGCACTAACACTCACTCCGAATGATCTGTTATTTACAAACGACATACCGGCCATACCATTAATTTCATTTTTGCCTATACTCTTTGAATAATTTATGAAGTTTTCCCATTGATAATAATAACTGTTTGTTGATTGACGCGATATGCTGTAATTATTATCCATAGCCATTGAATTTGCATAAAATGGTTCGGTAAAATTCTGCTCAAATCCTTGAGCTAAGGCATAACCAAAACGCGATGTGTAAACTAAATTTTTAATCGGGTTAAAGTTTAAGTAAAACGTACCACGTACGTTGATCCCCTCACCTTTGTTGTTTTTACCTCTGTCTCGCATGATAAGTGGATTCCCCGAATCGTTTTCTGCATATTTTGAAACAGCATAATATTTACCATTGTCCGGATCTTTAAGAACATTCCGGCCTTTCTCAATTTCGGATTTCTGATGTTCGGGCAGGTCATCATAACTGTCGTAGTAAACAGGTGTAAGCGGATCGCTTATAATAGTACCCATTATTACGGAACCATATTCGGTTTGTTGTGATGGACTTTGCCTTTCCCACTTGTCAATAGAATTGTTAGAACCAATAGTAAGCCAATCTTTCAATTTGTATTCAACATTAAGCTGTGAGGTAAGACGTTTATAATAATCGTAAGGGCCTTTAACCATACCTTGATCATCCAAATGATTGAGTGAAACAAACACGTTGCCGCGATCATTGGCTCCCATAAAACCTATTGTGTGGCGATTTGTCGGACTGGTTACGAACATTTCTTTAGTCCAATTTGTGTCAGTACCGTCATATCCATATTGTGTAAGTATCTGGTCGCTTATGCGTCCAGCTTCTTTTTGAAACCCAATATATTGCTCTGCATTCATAACCTCAGCAACTTCCCCAAGCGAATTCGATATCATTTGATATTCGTAAAAAATCCTGCTGCTACCTTGCGAAGCCCGCTTGGTTGTAACAAGTACAACTCCGTTACCGGCCTGAGCGCCATAAATAGCAGCCGATGCTGCATCTTTGAGTATTTCAATAGACTCAATGTTGTTCGGATCTAAATACTGGATGTCTTTAACAATTAGCCCATCTACAATATAAAGAGGAGACGACGCGCCCGATGTGTTTGATGAATAACCTCGAATACGAATCTCGGTGGCAGCACCAGGCGCTGCATTTGTATTCATTACCTGAACGCCTGATACCTTTCCCTGAAGCGCCTGTGCAGCATTGGTAGCAGTACGACTTTCCATGTCGGCAGCTTTTACCGATGCAATAGAACCGGTAACGTTACTTTTCCTTTGAACGCCATAACCGATAGCAATAACTTCGTCAAGTCCGATTGCATCCTGCGCCATGGAAACGTTAACGGTAGTCCTGCCGTTTAACGCTACCTCCTGAGGAACCATACCTACAAACGAAAACTG
>JAITVS010000317.1 GCA_031285685.1 Tannerella sp. | reverse complement strand
TTGCCCGCGACATAAGCAACCCAATCCAGCTTACGATTCTTGAAACGGTCATTTTCCTTCAGGTTGTTCTTCAGGTAGCTCCAGTTCGAATACACGACCATCAGACCATAGTCACGGATTCGTTCGAAGTCGGTGATCTGGTCGTAGTTCATGCCGTTCTCCCACGTCCATTCGCCCATCAGTACTTTTTCACAGTTCGCGTCGGTGAACGTTACACCGTAATTAAAATAAGGGAAAAACGAATGGGAAGTACCCGCATCAACGGCATACCACTGGACGGAAGAGCCCATTGTCATTTTATCCGCTATTTCAGGAGCAGAACTTTCGCCGAACTCGTCACGGCTCTCACGACCCATACGGTAATCGGCGCCGGCCATATAACCCACCATTCCATCACCCGTACAATCCGAATAAACGGGGGCACTGAAGCTCAACTCACGACCCGTTTCTATATGACGGGCTATTACTGATTTGATCTTCTGCCCATCCATCTCCACGCCGATCGCACGGTAATTCGAAAACAACGTGATATTCGGCTCACCAGCGATGGCTGCGGATTTTTTTCCATCTTCATAATAATCGGCCGGCTGAGCATTGCCGCCACGCAACGGACCGAATTCTTTCTGCAAGTTGCCCAGCTCCTTGTAAGGACCCGCCTCGATTCGCCCACCAAGGTGAACACGGATCTCCGAACTGTTATTTCCACCAAGGACAGGACGGTCATTGAGCAAAGCGACCTTACAACCTAAACGGGCAGCCGAAATTGCAGCACTCATTCCGGCAATACCCCCTCCTACTACTACCAGGTCAAATTCACCTGCCGAAGGAGGTACATCCGGAATATTCAGCGTTTTACGGCGGAAATTCTCCAACTCGTTCAATGAAGAAGGAGGCACATGCCCTTTTTCTGTGGTAAAGTAAATGGCGTCACAACGCCCGTTAAAACCCGTCAGGTCGTGAAGGCCAAGGATCGCTTCGGAATCTTTCAACGTCACTTTTCCAGCTTCCTGCCATAGCCATTTATTCCCCTGGGTTCCCAAGACGGCAGACAATTCACGTCCGTTTACAGACAGCTTGAATTTGCCGGGGCCATCGCCGTCTTTCCACGGAGATGTCCAGTTAAACGTACGGACATACACATAATACGTGCCGGCCTCAGGAAACCGGACTTTCGTCGTAGCTACAGCTACAGGATTACCCAAGCCATGCGCCATCAGGTAGGGAGACCCCATCAAATCCATAAACTGCTGGTCGACTACCCAACCCCCTTTATTCGAAAAGCTTTCGGCCTCTACCAACAAATCCGCTCCACGTAACGGATACAGAATAAACAATAATAATAACAATAATACGTGTCTTTGCATTTGTGTAAGTGTTTTAATTTCGGTTTTCAAATACAGATTTTTGCCGGGCTAATTCCGGAAAAACCAATGGGATCTGAATATTATATGATTCATTTATCACCCCGTTTTCCAGAATGTCTGCCGCAACAAGTAAAATTTTCGGTTTTCCATCTTCAAAATAGATCTGGGGACGTTCCAGATGACTCATTTGTTGCTTCACTCCATCCTCCCAGTTTACAGTAAGATCAGACACCAGTACATGATCCGACTGCTTCCATGAAAAACCGTCATCCGATTCAAAAAGAGCAAGCGAACGCCCCGCATTCGTAAAATATCCTTTCATATCTTTCACAATCGCATAGTATTTGTCATCCTGATACCATATATAAGGGTCTTCTGCCGGAAAAGGTGCATCTTTGAATGTAAAAACAGGAATCTGTTGTTTAATGAACGGACCGGCAGGAGATCCTGAAGTTGCGGTAAGATGTACTACAGGACCTCCGAACGGCGGTTTATTTTTCTTTCCTACCGCTTTATATATTAACAGAAAAGTACTGTCCGGTCTCATGGTAACGGATGGATTCGAAACCATTAAAGCATCATGAGATAAAGAATCCGGTGAAACATCAATCAAAGGTTTATCAAAACGCATCCACGGACCATCCGGGTTCGAAGCAACGGCGACACCAATCCGTTGATTGTTACGATGGGTAAAGTTCAATGTTTCCGTACAGATTCCATCACCGGTATTTCCGGTATAATACAAATAATATGTATTCCCGAACTTGTGCATCGTAGGATTATGAGTACTCATCCCATCCCAGTAATCCTTTCCCCTCGCCGGCAAGACAACGTCTTTATGCGTAAAAGGTCCGAATGGATCCGGCGCTGTTGCATGGGCAATTTCAGAATGTGTGACCCAACTTTGAAATCCGTACTTTTTTTCCCATCTGGAATAATAAATATGAAATATACCTTTATCATCCCTGATCATACTTGCTCCCCATATAAAATATTGCTCATCCGCAAATTTCGCTTTAACAGGAACCGGCTGCATCATTTCCGGAAAGTCCGGACCCGAAGAAATAAATCTATCCGGATCTGCTTTATGTTGTCCGGATTTATCTATTGTTAACCGATAAAATCCGGGAGCCAGAAAATCCGGTAACTTTTGTATCTCCTTTTTATCCAAATATATTTTCCGCCGCCGTGTCTGGGATTCCGGCAGACGTACGAGCGCTTTTGTCTTATCAGGCACCTTTACTTCAATTGTATACTCCTCTTTGTTGCTGATATTTATCTCAATATTTCCGGTAGGAGCCGGAATAACCGCATTCACAAATTCCAGATTTCCCGTTTGCGGCGAAATCAGAAATTCTTCATATTCCGGCTTTAAGGGCACTATACCGACAACATATTGCATCAATAAAGACAAAGGACCTCCTGACCATCCATGATTGCGCGATTGTGAAAACGAGTTGAAATACCAGCTTTCAGGCAAAGTACTCACTTTACTTTCAACCATTTCCGCATAGCGGTTTTTCATGCGTACCAAAGCATCCTGTGCAGCTCCTGTTTTCAATAATGCTTCAAGAACAAACTTTTCCATGTACGGACTGGCATGTTGTTCTTTGTTTAATACGAGCCGTATCTTGTCCCACTTATCTTCACCGGCAATACCGGTTACTACAGCCATGGCGTTACCACGATCATCCGTAGCTTTTGTATACGAAGGGGAGCGATATTCCGTACCCGTCCAGAAAAGACGGTTAAAATTATCCCTGATACTTTCCATCCGTTGCACATACGGGATTGTATCCGCCGGCTTATTTGACAATACAGCCATCTGCTTAGCCATATCCAGCGCCGAATAATACCATGCATTATCCAATAACGGTACATCAATATCAGTACCCCAATCCTGCCAGTTCCACTTTCCGTCCCGGTGTACGACTAATCCGTCATCCCCCATCTCCCATAATGACAGATATTTCTTTATGGCAGGATAAGCCCTGACCAACGTTGCGGTATCGCCGGAAAACAAATAATAATATCCCAGACTTAATTTACTGACGGCTGCCAGACTCTGCAAAGGTAATTCACGGTACGGGCCGAAAATCAAAGGTGGATGAGGCCCCGGAATCGGAGAATAAAGAACACCTTCCCCGGTCTGCCAGTTAACAAGTTCCGTTATCGCTTTTTGTGTTAGCAAGTATACATCAGGAGAAAACGCATAATAAGATTGTACAGACGAAACGACAACATCACCCCACCACATGGCACGTTCACGGGTCGGACAATCCATGAAATTATCACGCATATTCACATACAGGGTACGGCGGGCTTTCTCCCAAAGCGTATTATAAAAAGCATCACTACACTCGAAACTACCTGTGAATTCCGTATCATATCCACTCTCCCGGTACTTAAGCGAGATAATCTCTATCTCCGGAGAAAAACAATACCAGACCTGTTCTCCACTCATCCATCCCGGACATTCAAATTCCTGAATACCGTCTTTTGTCACATATTCCGCACGCACATTATAAGCTCCCCCATCGGTATAGCAATCTGTCCGGATATCCACACGCTGGCCGGCCCTAGCTTTGATTTTAAAATAAGGTGTGATCTGGGAATTATAAGGTAACTGCATTGTCAGGATATTACCCATGGAAGAGGCCGGAAATTTATTCAGATAATCCTTCAAACCATAATCTTTCCATTGTGGTATCGGACGTATCACCAGATTTCCCCACAGACCTTGAGGAGGTTTTCCATAACAAACAGCATTTCTCCATGATGAATCATCAAAATCCTCCTGATACCATCCTTCCATCTCTTCACGCGCATCATAAACAACATTAAATTCTGCCAGCGGCCTGTATGGTTGTGTACCTCTTAATAACGTATCAAAAGCAGTATGTTGTTTCACTTTCCAGCTTTCGTCCGTAATAATCTGTTGCCTGCCGGACCGGGCTTCAAAATAAAGTCCGCCATGTCCGCTCCCATTATGTCCGTGCCCTTCTTTTCCCCAGTACCATACTAAAACGGCCAGTAAATTTTTACCGTTTTTCATAAACGGGCTAATATCCAACGTATCTGCATATGTATCGTTAGGATTTGGCGTTCGTTTTAATCCGCCTTCGCGAACAACCAACCGGCCGTTTATCCATAGCCAGTATTTAGAATCCGTGGCAATCAGCGCTTTCATTTCCGATGGCACAGTTTTTAAATCGATGGTTTTCCGGAAAGAAACCCAGGTGTTGGGTTTACTTTCATGCTGCCATATCCAGTTGCCGGCATA
>JAITVS010000304.1 GCA_031285685.1 Tannerella sp. | reverse complement strand
AAAAGTATGCATCATTGGCCAGAATATCCACCGAATCCGTCGTATTAACAAACAATGTCAGGTAATCATCCCTGGCACCCGAACAGTCTTCGACAGTGATAGTAACCGTCTGTGTCATTTCCATACCACAACTTTCCGGTGTCACTTTGATGGTATAAACATGTGTTCCTACACCTATATCACTACCGGCAATCACCAGATTCTGCTTGTTTTTATACGCCGGAGAGGCAATATTAATTGTGTCGATACCCGGCCCGGTCCACGTATAGGTCGTTTCGCCTAAAGTCAGACATTTCAGATAAATACTGTCGGATGTACAGAATTTATTATCCGGATTACCGGAGTATGCTATCTGTGCAATACCCAGATCTATCAACGTTACATCCTGCGGATAAGAATAACCACAGATCGTATCATACAGTACTACTTTATAAGTACCCCCTCCTGTTCCATAATTGAATACCCCGGTTGTATTGGTATATTTCAACACGTTGTTATCATACAGTTCATATTTATACCCTCCGGCGCCACCGGTGCCTTTTACCCGGATAAAACCGGCGACTCTCCCTGACAAAGATAAGCCGATGTAACGGCGTTGTCGAGCGTAAATGGAGTCGGGGAATAAACAATCGTATCATGATAAACGACGGAGTTTGTACTGGAGTTATTCGTTCCTAAGTAGAGTATATAGGTTCCGGCCACAGGTAATTTTAACGAACCGCCATGCGTTACCACTTTCGTATTGTCATAAGCAATGGAAGACGGAATAGTAGAACCAATCCGGACGTATGGTGTTCCGTAATCGGATGGTGGGCCCGTAGAAGGGATTGTTTGTATCTGTCCTCCTCCGGTGAATGTGACCAACATTCCGTCACACTCTTCCTTTAGTGTATAGATTGGCTTGGTCACCAGCTTATAAACCGAATGGGTGACGCTTATTGTATCGGAAACACAACCGGGCCTTGTTACCTCAAATTCGTAAGTGCCGGGCTCCATCCTTACATAGCTGGAAGACGTAAAACTACTCGAATAAGGATAAATATACGATGACGCGGTCGTTAGTGTTCCTGTCTGATGGGTAGGTATTGTCGGGCCTGATAAAAATTTAAAGGTAGTACCTACAGGAAATGTATTAGGATAGAAGTAAGGATATACCCTGCTCCTGTAGATTCCATCCGGCTCCAGGTAAGAGTAGGTTACAGAGGTAGAAGTGGTCAGGTACGGCTTTGGAGGAGTTGTTACATTTATATTGCTTGACCATACATATCCTTCGGCATCTTTAAATTCAATCGTTAATAAACCGGTCGGCACGTTGTACGCATATTGTGAAGTTCTGTTTGAAACAGGTCCCTGCCAATCTATAACGACAGAGTTATCACCGGTTTTAACAACCCTCCATTCGTATGGATAACAAATCGTGCCGTCGTAATCCGACCAGGGATAAAGTTCGAGATTTACCTGATCACATCCTGATGCACGTTGGTTAACAACGGACAAAGGAGTTGGATCCAGGGTTATATTGGATAGTTTATGCTCCGTACTACATCCTTTAACCCTTAAATATACGGCCATAAAATTAGAAGAACCACGCATGGAACCCATTGTTTGAGGCGAGGGAAGGGTAATGTTCATGTAATAGGTAGAGTTGGTAAGCGTTTGCCATGTTTTTGTTCCTGTATCATTGAATACAAAAGCAACTTCAAAATAATCAGCGGAATTAGACCAAAAATAGTAATAGTCATCCGGAGCTGAGCTGTCCCTGAAGATGGAGGAGAACGGTATGCCGCAACTAAATCACAGGCATTCGCCGTAGTTCCGGCCGGATAAAAATATTGATGGAATAAAGTATAATAGTCCTGGTTCATCGCACCGACCGTAGCGGTTCGGTTCTCTATTGTATAGCCGCAGGCATCGGAAACTTTAATTGTATAACTTCCGGCAGGCAGATCGGAAATGTTATAATTCCTGCCGGCAGAGGAGAAAATCGTCGTTCCGGTATAAGCGGCAGGTTTGGAAGTGATCTCTATGGTAAAAGGAGCCGAACCGGTGCCGGCTTCAATGGATAACGGTATAATACCGGTAGGTTTACAATTCAGTGTAGGAATTATTCTTCCGAAAGAATAATTCATTTCTTTATAAGAAGTTGTAATGGTGGTCGTAGCTGTCGTATTGGATGCCACAATCCAGTCATTGATCACATTGCAAAATGCCCGCAAGGTGATGGTATAAGTTCCGGCAGGCAGGTTTTCTATCGTATTGTCCGTGTATTGGGTAAAAGCCAGGTCTTTATCACCGGATACCTGGAACTGCATCGAACTTTGGTTTATATTGGGCAGATCGCTGCCTGATACGGTTACTTTGATTTTCCCATTAGCCAGACAGGTCGAATTAGTCGTAGTTAGCGACAATGTCAGATTATCGCATTGGCCGAATGTTTTGCTGCTTGTCAAAAACATCAAAAATACACCCACGCAGCATGTTATTGATTTTATATATCGTCTGTTTATTACTATCATCGTTTTTTTAACGGGGATTAGGTGATTCACGTGTTAAAATACATTTCACAGCTCCCTGAATAGTAACTCCATTTTCATAACAGAGCCTTTCTACTGTAAAACTGATAGTCTGGTAATCAATGTATTCAACCAGATATTCAATCTGGGGAGCGTTGAAAGCCATACCTTTAACGGGAGATGCCTGTCCGATTGTTTCCGGATCTCCGAAAAGCATCGGTTTCTTTTCTCCGGATACAGAGGGAATATCAATCGGAAACATATATTTTCCGACATAAGAGCTATACATACAGGAAATTTTAGCAACTTCGTTATTGTAAAAACTGGCAGCCCTCACAAGTTCCTGATAACAAGACCCCACAGAAGAAAGAGCATCTTCCTTCTCTATGGAATACCTCAACTGATACTCCCTGCCCGGGGACGATTGTTCGAAATATTCGGCTCTTTCGAAGATCCAATCCCCCTCTAAACTATATGATTCGTTGTTTTGTGCAAATGCACCAATACTACCTGATAATGCCGGTATTAAATAGAATAAACCCTGCAATAACAATGCTTTAAACGTATATTTCATAAATTAAAAGATATTCCTCCCACTATTGAAATGCAAATATAATAAAAAAAATAAATATAAAAAATGCAGTAATAAGAAATTCAGAAAAATATAAACTAAAATTGTCATATTAAGAAATTTATTCCATAAATTTGTTTTTTATAAGGTCAGTCCTCAGCTACGAACAAGAGGTAAAAATGGAAAAGTTTATTATTGAAAAACTGAAAGCAGGCGATGAAAAAGTCTTTAAGTATATATATGATCAACATTATGTATTGCTCTGTCATTTTGCGAATCATATTTTGAATGATACTTTTTTAGCCGAAGAGATTGTAAACGACACGATTTCCTATCTATGGGAACATCGCGCCGAAATTGATATAACCTGTTCCATTCGCGCTTACCTGATACGTGCTGTACGTAATCGTTGCCTGAATGAACTAAACTCTCTCAGCCACCGGAAAGAACTTAATTTTTCATCCTTCACACTTCCGGAAAATTTGGAATTTCCGGATGCTGTTTTTACACCCGGAGACCATCCGTTAAATTTATTATTAGAACAGGAACTCGAATATGAATTGACCCGAAATATTGAAAAACTTCCGGATGAATGCCGTACCATATTCAAAAAGAGCCGGTTCGAACAAAAAAAATATGACGAAATCGCAGCCGAACTCAATATATCCGTAAATACTGTTAAATATCATATTAAAAACGCATTATCGTTTTTGCGTAAACACTTAGGAGATTATCTCAAATTGCTTATGATCTATTTTTTATCAGGAATTTAAAAAAAACATCAATTTCCGACTACCCTCCCATTTCTTTTTTTTGTCTTATATAAATATAATCATGTAAAATAATAAAATAATATATTTGTATTACAAAACTTAAAATACAGCAAAACAGATAAAAGAATAAGTAAATAAACTTAATTATTAAAAAAAACGATTAATAATAAAATTATATTCTTATGAAACGAACATGATAAATGTATCGCCTTTGGCGATAAACAAATAAGTGAGTTCTATATTTCCTTAACGTTTAAAATATATATTTGTACATATGAAAACAATAGAAAAAGCGCCTGATTTCAGGCATGATCCGCATTTGAATACAATAACCAAAAAATACCTGGAAATATTAAATTCAGGAGGTGTTCCGGTCGAGAGTTTATCGAAAGAAGAGGCGCGGAAAGTACTGGAAAACGTGCAATCTTCTGTAAAAGTGAATGTTTCGGGTATTGAAGAAACAGAAAAAATGATATCTGCCGATGACTACAATATAAAACTGAACGTTGTACGTCCCAAAGGCATAAAAGAGAAATTGCCGGTCTTTGTATTTATTCACGGGGGAGGCTGGATTTTAGGAGATTATCCGACACACCGCAGAATGGTACGTGACCTGGTTGTCGAATCAGGATACGCAGCCGTGTTTGTTAATTACACACCTTCTCCTGAAGCCAAATATCCCCAGGCGGTCAATGAAATTTATGCTGCCGTTAAATGGATTGCATCAAACGGCAATACACTTAATGTTGATAGCAAACGGTTAGCCGTAATCGGCAACAGCGTCGGCGGTAATATGTCGGCAGTGATGGGATTGATGGCGAAAAATAAAAAGGGACCTGCCATCAAACTCATGGTTATGTTATGGCCTGTTACTGATGTTGATTTTAATACCAACTCCTATAAAATGTATGGAGAACAACGGTTCCTGACTACGTCACTGATGAAATGGATGTTTGACCAGTATACTACAGACAAGAAACTGCGTAAGGAAATATATCATTCTCCTCTGCAGGCCTCTGTGGATGAATTGAAAGGCCTGCCGCCTACATTGATTATAACGGCAGAAAACGACATTCTACGGGATGAAGGGGAAGCTTTCGGACGTAAACTGGATGAAGCCGGCGTACAGGTTACCACAGTCCGTTACAATGGAGTAATCCATGACTTCGGCCTGTTAAACGGGTTCGCCGTAATGCCGGAAACACAGTCAATGTTCACCTTTGTCGCCGCAGAATTGAAAAAATATTTGAAATAAATATGAATTATGGACTTACATTCAGGACAACCTTACTGGATTGTAAAGAATCCGTTATATGATTATTTCAATCCATGAGAGAAAAATCATTCTACCGATGTCGTAATCATCGGTTCCGGAATTACAGGCACCCTTGTTGCACATGAATTATGTAACGAAGGCATAAAGTGTTGTATCGTAGATAAACGAACACTTTCCACAGGAAGCTCTTCTGCAAGTACGGCGCTCCTGCAATATGAAATAGACGAACCTTTGTATAAAATGGCTGAAAAGGTAGGAGAGCAAAATGCCTTGCTGGCTTATCAGTGCTGCCTGAAAGCGATTTCCGATATAGAAAAGGTATTCAAAAAAGTCAGGACTAATCCGGATTTTCAACGAGTACCCAGTGTTTTCTATGCAAGTAACAAAACAGGTCAGCAAATTATTGAGAAAGAATATGAAATAAGGAAAAAACATGGACTTCCGGTAACACTCCTAAGTGATAAAGAGATCAAAAAGAAATTCGGATTTGAAGCTCCTTGCGCATTAATGAATGAAAAATCAGCGCAAATAGATGCATACAAGGCTTCCGTTACATTGCTGGATTACCACATGTTAAAGCACAAGCTGAAGATATATACCCATACACAAGTAACAGCATGCAAAAAGAAAAACTCCGGATTTGAACTTTCAACAGATAGGGGGCACAAAATAACGTGTAAGCATGTAGTCATTGCAGCCGGATTTGAGGCGGGACAATTCCTGCCGGAAATAGTGATGAAACTTACATCTACTTATGCAATCATATCCGAACCGGTTGCCCCTGAATATTTATGGGAAGGAAGAAGCCTCATCTGGGAAACAAAAGACCCTTATATTTATATCAGGACAACCCAAAATAACCGTATCATCGTCGGAGGAGAAGATGAGGAATTTCAAGATCCGGTGAAAAGGGATGACTTATTAAGGGACAAGATATCCAGATTGGAAAAGAAATTCCGGAAATTATTTCCTTCTATTCCTTTTAAAACAGATATGGCATGGTGCGGCACTTTCAGTTCAACAGAAGACGGTTTGCCCTATATCGGGGAATGGCCGGGAAAAACGGGAATGCACTTTGCACTCGGATACGGAGGTAATGGTATTACATTCAGTATGAATGCCGCTCAGATGATACGAAACACGATCACAGGAAAAGAAGACGAAAGATACAAGGTATTCGGATTTGAACGGATGAAAATATGATCATTCTTGAATACAGATCAACACACTCAAGCTTCAATTAATATTACTAATGCGAATCAGTATTTAAAAAATTAGATAAATGAATGCGATGGCGATTTTTCCCATCGTATGTACCAGAAGCCCAGGTGTAGACCTGACCTTCATCGCTCTTTGAATATTTGTTTTC
>JAITVS010000287.1 GCA_031285685.1 Tannerella sp. | reverse complement strand
TCACAGTTTCCTTCATTGGAATTTTATCTCCATAGCGTTCTTTCATTTTTGCCTTAACCGTATCATTTGTTAAATCAAAATCACCGAGTTTCTCAAGTTTCCCAATTTCTATTCCTGTTGCTCGTTGGTAAATTTTCCAGATGAGCTCGGAACAATAAATTTTGTCGTCGCTCCATTCAAAAGCCAAATCATAATTCCTGCCTCTGAATGTTTCTCCGATTCGTTTCATCTCCTTGAGTGTTTCTGCGGTTAAAATTTCATCTGCGTTTTTCAACCGTTTAATTACAAAATCCCCATTTTCCCCACGGGCTATCCACTTGTTCAATGGTGTACTTTTGACAGGCTGAATTGCTTCGAAAACATAGTAATTATTCTTCTCTTTATAAATAATCCCACAATGAGAATATTTTGATTTTGTCGCTAATTGAATAGCTTTACTTTGTTGTGATAACGAAGTCTGAAAAATCAAATCCCCATCTCTGATTTCGAAATCAGCAGCAAGATCAGCAACTTCTTCTTTTGTAGATTCAAACCTGTGTTTCAGGAGGTCATAGGATTTCCTTTTGGCGTAAAATCCGCCAAGCAATATTAGGACTAAAAGTCCCGATGCTATTATTAACTTTTTCATGGTTTCTGGATTTTTCCGTTTTTCAATGTCAACTTGTGTTTTCTCTTTTCTCGCTCTAACTTTTTTCTTTTGCGCCGCTCCTGCGTTTTTGTATCCTCTCCTTTACTTAAGCCGAATAACCAACCAGCAATACTTCGGAAAAATACGCAGATTACTTCAAAAATTATATAGAAGACAAACCGCACAATAATTTCAAAGATAAATTCTAATATAGCCATATTACTTTAACACCTCAATGATTTTCACATCAAGCCCCAGCGCTTTTAATTTTAATACATCCGGTTTTTATGATATTTTTCAATTTCATCATTCGTAACCTCCGTAACCGCGTATTCTAAATTTGATGGTAAGAAAAACAGTCATCCTTATGGGCTCATTGCTTTTAAATGCCGGAATCCAATCAATCTGACTTATATACATCATTGCTTTTCTGACTTCTTTATATATAGCCGCATCAATACTCCTGATGAATTCTGTATCTTCCACCTTCCCCGTTTCTGAAATTACAAAACGAATCTGGACATTACCCCAAACTCCACTTTCATAGGACACTACAGGATATTCCACGCTATCCCTGACATATTGTAAAAAAGCTTGTTCTCCCTCCGGAAAACGCGGAAGCGTTATGTTATCGCTTTTCGAAAAAACTCTTTTTCTTTTGTAAATGCTATCGCCCGGAAATCCATATTCCAAAGAATCTATTTCAATCCATGTCTCATTCAGTTTCACTCGCCTGATGTCATTCGCACGAATATTATAACGATGTTCTCTTTCCTCCAGTACTTTTCCTGTTCTACCGTCAAACTTATAAAAAAGATCATTCTGACCTGTGCGACGAATCCGCAGACCCCAATACTCCTCTTCATCGTTATAAAAAAAGAGGAAATAAGAGCTAAACCGTCATCGGTTAATCCCTCTAAGTATCCCTTTTCTTCTATAAAGGTTAATATCTTTTTATAGGCTCTTTCCTTTCCATAGTTAACCACTTTATAAACTTCATTATAATTGTCGTATTCAATCCATTTGCCAACTCTCGGAAAAGAATAATCAAGCGTTAAATCCAGCGTCCTGCATATCCGGCCTTTCTCCATTAGTTGACCGTCAAAACGATACGTCTTAACGTCCATATATGGCGAAGGCAAAGGGTATGCTTCGATTATTGATGATGTATAATATTTCTCATTGCTCCATCGTACAACCACTTCAATCCCATTCTCGCGTGTATATTTGTGATCTAAGGTAGTTTTATAAGCGAAATTGTGGTACACAATCTTATCTTCATACATTGACAAATCAATATATTCCGGATTATGATTAAGCTTCTTTGTTGAACAACCGACGAAACATGTAGTAATAATCAATATTAATACTTTGGCCGTAGAGAAATGTAATGCATTCATTTTCAAATCACCTATTATTTAGGACCGCTGAATAAACGATACGAAAAAGTTCTGTCACTCCCATCAACAAGGCAACAACAAAAGTTCAAATATAAGAAAATCAAATATATGACTTTGACTATAGATGTTTTTTTTCCAATATTCCATAAAATATCAAGACATAGGAAATAGACCAGGAAGATAAATGATTCCAGCAATCTTGTTAAAAAAGAATCAGAGACATAAAATGAATTTATCCGAAAGTTTCATGTTTTTATGGATTATTTCCAATTTCTGCATCTTCAAATAAAAACAATTGCTTATGGAAAATGAACTAACTGTAAATCAGGAGAATGTAAATGAAACAGAAGTACAGGCCGGGCATATCGCTGCTGAACGGATGGAACAGTTAAGATCCGAGCAAAGTCTTCCATACGGGATTTTTTTCGGCATTACCGCTGCTGTGATCAGTTCATTGCTTTGGGCGACAATCACAGTCCTAACCGGCTACCAGATAGGATACATGGCTTTGGCAGTGGGTTTCATCGTCGGATATGGAGTCAGAGTCGGAGGAAAAGGGATTGATCCCATTTTCGGAATTATCGGAGCCGTTTTGGCTTTATTAGGTTGCCTTGCGGGAAATTTATTCAGCAAGATCGCATACATCGTAAACTATACTGATATTGAATATTACGAAATATTTGCCAATATGAAGCTGAGTATGATGATAGATATTATAGCGGAAACTTCCGAACCAATAGACCTTTTGTTCTACGGTATTGCGATTTATGAAGGCTATCGTTTTTCTTTTAGAAAATACAAATAAATGCTTATAGAGCATCCCATGCTATCATTAATATTTTAGTGAACAGTAATATTTTAGTGAACAGTTGTCAGGGAACTGAATATCAATTGGGCGGTACGCGCCGATGCGCCCGGTTCGCCTAAGATGGAAATCACCCGATCGTAACCTTCGAGCATTTTTTGTTTGTATGTCGCATCTTCGATAATCCGCGACAGTTCCGCATGGATTTTTTTTCGGGAAAAATTTGCTCCGAAAAGTTCCTGTACGACTTCATTTCCGGCAATCAGATTGACAAGGGATATGTAGGGGACATGAAAGAAATTCTTAAAGACAAAATTCGTCAGCTTCCCACCGGCGATATAATAGCAAACTACCTGCGGTACACGAAACAATGCTGTCTCAAGCGTTGCCGTTCCGGAAGTAACCAACGCGGCGGAGGCGTGTCGAAGTAAATCATAAGTCTGGCCGTACACGATTTCGCCCTCGTATTTCCCATCCATCACCCGGCCATAATCTTCGGGAGTAAGACCCGGCGCACCGGCGATAACCAGTTGAAAATCGGAAAAACGTGCTGCCACCGACAACATGGTAGGCAGATTCTGCTTGATCTCCGCTCTTCGGCTTCCGGCCACAATCGCCAATATCGGGCGATCTTTCAATTTGTTATTTTCCAGGAATGTATCCGGTTTTTCTTTTACGGCATCACGAAAAGCCGACACCGAATCGACCGATGGATTACCCACATAATCAACCGGATAATTCAGCGATTTAAAAAATTCCACTTCAAACGGCAGGATACAAAACATCCGGTCTACATATTTTCGAAACGACTTGATTCGATACTTTTTCCAGGCCCATATTTTGGGCGAAATATAATAATAAACCGGTATTTTCAGCTCTGTCTTGACAAATTTCGCTATTTTAAGGTTAAATCCCGGATAGTCGATCAAAATGACCACATCCGGCTGGTATACCCGGATGTCTTCACGGCACATCTCCATATTCCGCAAGATCGTACGCGAATTCAGCAAAACGGGAATGATACCCATATAAGCCATCTCACGGTAATGCTTCACAAGTGTTCCGCCAACCGATTGCATCAGGTCTCCACCGAAATAACGGAATTCCGCTGCCGGATCTTCGACTTTTAATGCGGACATTAAATTCGATGCGTGAAGATCGCCCGAGGCTTCGCCTGCTATCAGATAATATTTCATTTTCTCTGTTGATACAAGTTGGGCAAATATTCTATCGGTTAAAATCCCATGTTTCTAATACGTCTCGAAACGCATAGTCTGTCACGTCAACTTTACATGGAACAAGAGATGCATACCCTTCATCCAGCAATGTAATATCATTATCTGGATAAGCCGGACCTGACATCTCAAAATCACCGGTAAGCCAATATTCTGTCATACCATCTTTTTCCTCACGATTATATTCCCGTTCCCATTTGCCGGTAGTCTGGCGTCCGACGGCAATGCCTCTTACTTTCGTTATATTTGGAACATTCAGGTTCAGATAGACCCCATCAGGCAGGCCTTTTTTCAGCACTTGTTCCGCAAGAATTCGTATCAACCGGCATGACTCCGAGAAATCGGAACCGGACGTATATTTATCAAGTGATACTCCGATAGAAGGCACGCTGAATACACAACCTTCGAAAGCTGCACCCATCGTTCCGGAATAATGTACAGCCAAAGCATGGTTCCCTCCATGATTGATACCCGAAACAAGCAAATCCGGTTTAACCGGTAAAACTTCACTTAATACCAACTTCACACAATCCGTTGGCGTTCCCGTACAACTGTAAACCGTAAGTCCTTCTTCCTGACTCAGCTTTTTATATGTTATTGGTCTTGACGAAGTAATAGCACATGACATTCCCGAACGTGGCCCGTCAGGAGCAAATACAACTATTTCGCCCAGATTACGCAATGCATTTGTCAACCGAATTAGCCCTTCAGCATCTACTCCATCATCATTTGATATCAGTATCAATGGTTTGTTTTTATTCATCAACATTTACTCTTTCCTCATTAATCTTTCATTTCCGATATCTATACCGGCTAACTATTTTTAATCCTGATCGAAAAAAAGTGTACCTCGGTACACTCCCGATTCTTTTAATTATTTCTTTAATAAATCCCTGATTTCTCTTAATAATACAACATCTTCGGATGGTTCAGCAGGAGCAGCCGGCTGTTCTTCTTCCTTTTTCTTAAACTTATTAATCGCTTTTATTACCAGAAAAATAGCAAATGCAATAATAATGAAATCGAATGTTACCTGAATAAATGCACCGTAATTAAGAGAAACTTCCGGAGTCACAACCTGATCTCCGTCCATAACCGCATGTTTTAGTACAAATTTCCAATGAGTAAAATTGATACCACCCGTAAGAATGCTTATAAACGGCATAATCACATCCGCCACCAGTGAAGATACGATCTTACCAAAAGCACCCCCTATCACAACACCCACAGCCATGTCCACCACATTTCCACGCATGGCAAACTCTTTAAATTCTTTTATAAAACTCATAACCTTTAATTTAATATTAATTAATCATCTACTTAAACAGACAAGTTCGCATTATTATAAAACAATCCGACTGTTTGTTTTTCTAATTAAAACTAAAAATATTCAAAAACAAAGATAGTACAAGCCGGGAAAAATGCAAAACAAATTGATTTGTTTTATTACCTCTTACTCTTTAAGATACGCGGTTTCGACTTTGAGAATACGGCTTTTCAGATTTTCTGATAAGTTCTGACGAATGCGGAGAGTCATTTCACATGTCATTTCAAATGTTTGCGATACTATTTCGGGATGTTCTTCTTTCACGATACGCATCATGCTGTTAAGATAAGGATATTCAAAGACAACTGTCATATCCACATCTACAGTACGTTCCTCGATTTCTGCGGCAGCAACTGCTTCTGCGGCAGCAGTGCGGTAAGCGACAATAAGCCCGCTCGTACCCAATTCTATACCACCGAAATAGCGGACTACGATTATCAGAATATCCGTTAATTCGTTGGAATTGATTTGTCCGAGAATAGGTTTACCTGCAGTAGACGAAGGTTCTCCGTCATCATTAGCACGAAATGTACTACGATCCGTACCGAGCATATACGCCCAACAGACATGGCGTGAATCATAATATTTTTTCCGGTATTCCTGCACATATTCCTTCACTTCTTCCACTGTCCGCACAGGTATGGCAAATGACAGAAAACGACTTCGCTTTTCCGTATAATATCCTTCCGACAGGGCTTTTATCGTCTTATAAGAATCCTTTGTCATCATCCGTCAATCCGGAATATGCGTTTCCTGTTCTTCACGAAATGCGCGGAAATCTTTCAGAATTTCCTCTATTTCTTCAATAAAATAAGGATCTTTTACTTTCCCTTTCACTGTCTCGTAATATTTTTCGATTGCAGGAAGTGCACATATATCTTTACCACGAAGTACAAAGTATGGTTCTTCGTTTTCCACACATTGCTTAATCATCTGTATCGGATTCTTCATATGACAAACATTTTTGATTTAATCTTTTACATTTTAACCGTTAACCATGCCTAATTCATTTTTCAGGAACGGCATTGTATAGCTTTTTGTTTTTGAAGAGATAAACTCTTCCGGCGTTCCGGCAAACAGCAATATTCCACCTCCGCGTCCGCCCTCAGGCCCCATGTCTATGATATAATCGGCAGATTTTATAATATCCAGATTATGCTCAATAATTATAATCGTATTTCCTTTATCTACCAACTTATTCAATACGCCAAGCAAGACGCGTATATCCTCAAAATGTAACCCTGTTGTAGGTTCATCCAACACATACAATGTTTTTCCCGTATCACGCTTTGATAATTCAGTAGCCAGCTTAACACGCTGACTCTCTCCTCCCGACAAGGTGGTAGACGGTTGGCCAAGCTTAATGTATCCAAGCCCTACATCTTGCAACACCTTGATTTTATTTAATATAGCTGGTACATTTTCAAAAAATTCAACCGCCATATTGATAGTCATATCGAGCACATCAGCGATTGATTTACCACGAAAACGAACTTCCAGCGTTTCCCGGTTATAGCGCTTGCCGTGACATTCCTCACAGGGCACAAATACATCCGGAAGAAAATTCATTTCTATTGTTTTATATCCGTTACCCTTACATACTTCACATCTGCCACCCACCACATTGAACGAAAAGCGTCCCGGTTTATATCCGCGTATTTTCGATTCGGGAAGCTCGACAAACAGGTTTCTTATATCGGAAAACACACCCGTATAGGTAGCCGGATTACTACGCGGCGAACGACCTATCGGTGATTGATCCACATTTACAATTTTATCTACATTCTTGATTCCTTCAATTGATTGATAAGGTAACGGATCTTCCAGTGAATGATAAAAGTGCTGGCTTAGTATAGGTTGCAGCGTATTGCTGATTAATGTTGACTTTCCGCTTCCTGAAACGCCTGTAATGCAAATCATCGTCCCTAAAGGAAAAGTCACATCCACACCTTTCAGATTATTTCCGCTTGCCCCTTTCAGTTTCAGGAAAAGTCCGCTCCCCTTGCGCCGGGATTTTGGTATCTCTATCGATTTGTGCCCATTCAGATAGGCAGAAGTTAGCGTATCCGCTTTCATCATTTCCTGAGGAGTTCCGGCAAACACAACTTCTCCACCAAGACGTCCGGCTTTAGGCCCCATATCAACCACATAATCGGCGTTCATCATCGTATCCTTATCATGCTCCACGACGATAACAGAATTTCCGGTATCACGCAATTCTTTCAGCGAATTTATCAAACGGACATTATCACGCTGATGAAGCCCTATACTTGGTTCGTCAAGAATATATAATACATTCACCAATTGACTGCCAATTTGTGTAGCAAGACGTATACGTTGGCTCTCTCCTCCGGACAATGTTGCGGAAGCACGATTAAGCGATAAATAATCAAGTCCCACATCCAGTAAGAATTTCAAACGGGAACGAATCTCCTTCAAGATCTCCGTCGCTATTTTATTTTGCTGCGGTGACATTTTTTGATCGGCAGACATCATCCATTCGTATAGCTGGGAAATATCCATTTCCGAAAGTTCTGCGATATTTTTTCCGCCGACACGATAATGCAACGCCTCCTTATTAAGACGCTGCCCATGACATTCGGGACATACGGAAGTACTGATAAACTGTCCCGCCCACTTCTGTGCCGAAGCGGAAGCTTCATCTTCCTGTTGCATCATGATATACTTTGCAACACCTTCATAGGATATCATATAGTTCGAATTACCGAGCGACTCATTACTGATTTGTATACGTTCGTCCGTACCATTCATAATTTCATCAACGGCATCTTCCGGCAATTCTTTTATCGGCGTCTTTATTGTTGCTCCCTGTTTCTTACAAAGCGCTTCAATCTGCCAGAAAATCATCGAATTCTTATACTTGCCAAGAGCTACGATTCCTCCGTTGTATATGCTCAGAGACGGATCCGGAACAATCTTTTCCATATCGAGGATATTCACCGTTCCGATACCTTTACAACGCGGACATGCTCCCTGCGGAGAGTTAAAAGAAAAAGTATGAGGCGCCGGTTCGCTATAGGAAAGACCCGTTACAGGGCACATCAGGCGGCGACTGTAATAGCGTACCTCATCGGTATCAGTATCAAGGAGCATGATTAGCCCCTCTCCCTGTTTCATTGCAACACGCAGACTATCTTTCAGACGTTGCTCATCAGAAGCCGAAACAATCAGTTTGTCTATCACAATTTCCACACTGTGCATTTTATAACGATCCAGCTTCATTCCATGACGTATTTCCTGCAGCTCTCCATCTACACGCACATTGAGATATCCTTTTTTACGTATCTGTTCGAATAATTCCCGGTAATGTCCTTTACGGTTACGCACAACAGGCGCAAGAATATAGGTTTTACAATCTTTATAATCTTTAAGAATAAGCTGAACGATCTGCTCTTCCGTATATTTGACCATCTTCTCCCCACTGAGATAGGAATAAGCGTCACCGGCACGCGCGTACAAAAGTCGCATAAAATCATACACCTCCGTCGTCGTACCGACTGTCGAACGCGGATTACGGTTGGTGGTCTTCTGCTCGATGGAAATAACAGGGCTGAGACCACTTATCATATCAACATCCGGACGCTCAATATTACCCAGGAAATTCCGCGCATAGGCCGAAAACGTTTCGATATAACGCCGTTGTCCTTCAGCAAAAATCGTATCAAAAGCAAGCGAAGACTTGCCGCTTCCACTCATACCCGTAATAACAGACAACTTATTTCGCGGTATTTCTATATCTATATTTTTCAGATTGTGGACACGTGCTCCCAGCACATCAATACTTCCACCTTCCATCACTTCTTTTTTACCGGAAACACCATCAGTTCTTCCGTTTTTATTTTTTTTCATCAACAAATATCTTCTGTAAAAAACAATCTTCCAACATTCAACTAAACACAATAATCAAAAAAATCAGCCTCTGAATCCTATTGAACAATCCAACGTTTGTCATGCACATAAGAATTAGAAGAACTATAATACAATTTATTTTTATTCGGAATAAGAATTTTATATCTCGCACCTCCTGTCAGCAGTTTGGTGTCTTTAAGCCAGGGATTAAAAAATTTCAAATCATTATAGGTTATCCCTTTCTCACGTGCAAAAACCGCCAAATCCGGAATATCAACATCGGCAACAACCTCACTGCAATCGATAGGGCTATACAGGTTTTCAGCATGAAGTACAAATCCGTATTTATATGGATTCTCAAAAATCTGTTTTGCCGCAAAGATACGATAAGGGTACCGGGTTGTTTCTTCTACCAGATAAAGGTTAAGCACAGATGATTCTCCCTGTTTTTCCATTTGTCCCGATATACGTCCCATTCCCGCATTATACGAAGCCGCGACGGCAATCCAATCTCCGTACCGGCCATATGCTTCTTTCAGATACTTACAGGCGGCTTCGGTTGATTTTGCGACATGTCGTCTTTCATCGACAGTGGCAGTAACCTTCAGACCGTAACTCTTTCCGGTACTTTCCAGAAATTGCCACACACCTACCGCATGGGCAGGGGATGTCGCCCTCGGATCAAGATTACTCTCTATGACCGCGAGGTATTTGAAATCATCAGGAATACCGTTTGCTTTCAATATGGGTTCTATAATCGGAAAATAACGATTGGCACGCTTTATCAGTAGCATGGTTGAGGAATGGAAATACGTAAAGCTATTCAACTCACGATCCAGACCTTCCTTCACATTATAGCGCGAAATGTCGACATCTTTTCCACAAAAGCGGATGGTTGCCGGCACTTCCGGCGAAGTCGTGAACGAAGCAACCACAGGCGCTTCTTTTTTGACGGAGACCGAATCACGGTAACCTACAAAAAGATAAACCGTAAAACACAATACACATGCCGTCATAAAATAAATTATGCTTTGCAAAATTTTCATCTGTATAAAAATTAATTTTTAACACTATTCTTCCGTACGAATTTCCGTATCTATATCTTTAGAGCGGAACACATTAATATCTCCTTTTTTTACACGTTTCTTTCCGTCTGTTCCGGTATATTCGATCAAATAATAATAGGCTCCCGGAGGCACATATTTACCTCTGTACTTACCATCCCAACCCTGTAAAGGATCCGTCCAATGAAACAGCTCTGTTCCCCATCGATTGAAAACCCAACCCTGGAATTTTACCACGGATTTATATCTGACTTTAAAAATATCATTAATTCCCGGTGTACAACCCGGGGAAAAAGCATTCGGGATCACCATTTCCGTTTCCGTTATGCTTATCTGAAACACTTGTCCGTCATCATTAGAACAAGACCCCGAACGATCATTCACTTCCAGTTTCACAATAAAAGTTCCTGCACGGTCGAACGTATATTCCAACTCTTCTGCGTTATACTGAATCAACAGGTTATCCGGATCGTCACTATTATAAACCTTCCAGACAAACCGTGATGCCACAGGCCGATTGGCATAAGCAGTAAATCTTATAACCGCAGGAGCACATAATTCATCTTCAGAACCTGCCATATTTCCCGAACCGGCCGACACAACCAAGGTATCCGCATAGACCTGAATCGCTTTAGCCTCATAAGGTATCGATATTGATTTCTCTACACCAAAATAACGTGCAAAAAGGTCTCCTTTGAGCGTTATCTCCGTGTCGGCCAGCAGCATCGGATCGCTCGAATGAGAAGGAAATGTGGTTGAAAAAGGATCCGTATTAAAAGTTTTAGTAAACCTTTCCTCCGAAAAGAGTTTCAATGTTTCATTCCATCGAAGTGTTGTATAACTCAGTTCAAACTCACGCTTAATCACCTCCCGTGAACCGGAAGGCGTATTATATGCCAGATCCTCAATATCCGCATCGCCATCAAAGCCGATAGCCACACATTCATTCATATCCGGAGAAATGCTCAAACTTCGTATAAAAAATTCATATTTGCTATAATCAATAATCCACACAAAGTTATTCATTCCTACGTTGTCGTTCTCCTTTACATAATATCCATAACCGTCTTCCGCATTCGTAACATACGATGTCGTTCCGGCCTGTGTCGAAGATACCATTTCAGAATCATCAAGGGCTTTCGTTTTATAGCGATACCACTGGTGCGATGTCGATGAAGACGTATAACTAATCTGCACATTCTCCATGCCATAGACAAAATAAACCCGAATCCTGCCGGCGGTATTATTTTCAGCCAGAAGCGGAGTATGCCCGCCCCCAGTTACGCTGTATTGTTGAGCAAACGCAGAACAAACAAACAGCATACAAGCCAAAAACCAGCCAAATCTTCTTTTTTTACCAATATTCATATCCAAAATCAGCCTCCAAAGTTACGAAATATATCAATTAATAGCAAGCTTCATTTTCCACTTAGAACAAATTATTAAAAAAAAATTTCTATTTTTCAATCATATATTGTATTTTTGCAAAATATAATTCTTAAGTAATATCTTGTGATTATGAGGAAAATTACACTATTCACATTACTATGGGTGTTTTGTCTGACTGTAACAAACACTTACGCACAAAATAATCAAACCACAATTAATAACGCACAGGAGGGAGATATATTTTATCATACTGTGGAACGCGGACAAACGGTTTACTCCATTGCAAAAATGTATGATGTGAAGGTTAGTGATATATACAAACTCAATATCGGCAGCGATGAAGCGATTAAGGCCGGAGATAAATTAAAAATACCACAAAAAAGTGTCACGGTAAAAAGTATACCGAAAACAGACAAAGAAAAAGATTACATCTATCATACCATACAAGCAAGAGAAACATTATATGGAGTATCAAAACAATATGGCATAAGCGGTGAAGGTATAATTGAAGCAAATCCCGGTTTATCGCACGAGACTTTTTCTATCGGAAAAACCATACGTATCCCAACCGATGTAAAACAGAAGCAAACAACGGAAGTCGTAGAAAATAAAAAAGGAGCCAAAGAGGTGTACTATACTGTTCCGGAAGGAGAAACAATGTACAATATGTGTAGAAAGTTCAAGACCTCTGAAAAAGAATTATTAAAGCTTAACCCCGAACTGGCAGGAGGGCTACGCACAGGTATGACCCTTCGCATCCCATTAAGAATAAACGAAAAAGATTTACCGAAAGAAACAGAACCGGATGCCGGAGAGGTAAATGCCATGCTGAATGCAAAAAAAGAAATAAAACGTGTAAATGCAGCAAAAATAGCATTATTACTTCCTTATGATGCGGAAAATCCTAAATCGACGGAAGCCAAAAAACGCATAACGGAATATTACGAGGGAATGCTTTTAGCAGTTGACACACTACGCAAACAAGGTTATTCCACCGAATTATTTGTGTATGATATTGGTGACGAAAACTCTTCAAAAACAAAGAAGTTGCTGCAGGAAAAAAAAGAAGAGCTAAAAAATGTCAATCTGATTATAGGAGGCGTCTCCGCTGAACAAATAAAACTGATCGCTGACTTCGCCAAACAAAACCAAATCAAATACGTGATCCCGTTTGATCCGAAGAATGACGACGTGCTCGACAACGCCTACATCTTTCAGGTAAACATTCCTCCCGCATACCTGTATGCAAATGCAGCGTGCGCCGGCGCAAATCTCTTTGCAAGATATAATATTATCTTTCTTGATACAAAAGACAAAGAAGATCAAACTGATTTCATAAAGGAGTTCAAACAGGAATTACAAAACCGTAACATATCATACAAAGATGCGGATTACAATGCAGGTAATTTTGACGCCAATATAAAATCTTTACTATCTACAAGCAAACCAAATGTGATTATGCCGGTTTCACAATCATTGGAAGCTTTGACCAAAATAAAAACCGTATTGCGCAGTATAGCCGTAACAAAACCGGAATACAATCTGACCCTGTTCGGATATCCCGTATGGCATACCTATTCAAAAGAATGTCTCGATGATTTCCATGCGCTTGATACATACATATACAGTCCATTTTATGCCGATAATATAAATCCAAGTGTAAAAATGTTCTACGACAAATACAAAAACTGGTATAGCAAAAGTCCGATGCCGAAATTCCCCAAATATGCTATGTTAGGTTTTGATACCGGTATGTTTTTTCTCAGCGCCATACAAAATTATGGTGTGAATTTTGAAAACAAACTATCCGAAATGCACTATAAAAGCATCCAGACAGGATTTAATTTCGAACGTGTCAATAATTGGGGTGGCTTTATAAATACAAACATTTATATTATCCATTACAACAAGGACTTCACTATAACACGCTCTGATTTTAAATGAAACTAAAGCCATACGTTATACTATTATTTCTCGGAATAGCTTCTGTTATTAAAGCCCAGATAATAGTAACAACCCCTTATGAGTTCTCTATAGGCGTATCCGGCGGAACCACATTTTCGTCGATTGATTTCAGACCTAAAGTAACACAAAGTATGCTTATGGGAACGACTTTCGGTCTTACGGGACGCATGACCATGGGGAAATACGTAGGGATACAGGTTGAACTTAACTATGCCCAGCAAGGATGGAAAGAAAAGTTTGAATCCGACGATCAGGCCCAGACAGAAGAAGGGACAACAGAAGAGTTAGAAGATCTTTCAAAATACAAATACAACCGCCGTTTAAGCTATATTCAACTTCCATTTTATACACGTGTGCAATTCGGTAAAAATAATGTAAAAGGATTCATTAATGCAGGACCGCAAATCGGCTATATGATAAGCGAATCAACTGATGAAAATCTCAACGGAGAAACACCAGGCAAAATAAACGAACAGCACAGCATGCCCGTAGAAAAAAAATTCGAATGGGGTATCAGCGGAGGAGCCGGAATTGAAATTCGCACCGGTATCGGATATTTTTTATTGGAAGGGCGCTACCTATATGCACTCGGAGATATATACAATACCACACGTAGTGATTATTTCTCAAAAGCAACAGGGCAGACTATATCCGTAAAAATATCCTATCTTATACCCCTGAAATAAAGAAGTCACTTTTTCTTCTTCACCGACCATCCAAAGTGACCGATAATATCATCCAGTCCGTAATACTTACCATGCACATATGCAAGCAAATCAGCCCTTTGCATATCAAAAGCACCCGTCTCCGGATCCATATACTTATCGTCAGCACGGACATTTACGACATCAGATATAAACATATCGTGCGAACCTAAAGCCAACACCTCTTTTACACGGCATTCGATGCATAGGGGGGATTCTTCTATAAGAGGAGCGCGGACAATGGATGACCTACCCGGAGTAAGCTTCATTTCTTCAAACTTGTTATGATCCATTCCCGACGTCACACCACACCAATCAGTGGCAAATGCCATATCACGTGTCGTAAGATTTATGACATACTCCATATTTTTCTTGAGTATCGGATAAGAATGACGTTCCGGACGTACCGAAATATAGTACATCGGAGGATTTGTACAAATCGTTCCCACCCAGCTAATTGTTAAGATATTATATTCTGAAGGTTCGCTACCACAACTTACCATAACCGCCGGCAAGGGATAAATCATAGTTCCCGGCTTCCAGTCTTGCTTCATATGTACAAAAATTTAATTTTAACACTAAGGTCGCATTTTCAAGCTCAAGGTTTCAAGTTCTAAGTTCCAAACTCAAAATCTGAAATTTGAGACTTTAAACTTTGAAGTTGAAACTTTAAACTTATTTAAACCCATGCCTGTTTCATTTTATAACGATATCTTCCTTATTAATTTTACGTTCACAGTAACGGCATTTTATGGTACCCATCGTCTCATCCGTCACATAAAAATGGGTAAGCATCGGCTCGTTATTCGTAATACATTTGGGATTGTTGCACCTTACAATTCCGATAAGCTCATCAGGAAGGCTTACGAATTTCTTTTCGACAACTTCATAATCACGTATGATATTCAGTATGACATTCGGGGCCACAAGCGCAATACGGTTAATTTCATCTTCTTCAAAAAATTTGTCTGCAATCTTTATCATGCCCTTACGCCCCATTTTCTTACTTTCCAGATTATTTCCGAAAGTGATACGGTTGTCCATTGTGCTGAGCCCTATCAAATGGGCTACTTTAAACAATTGTTCCGGTGGAATATGATCTATAGCCGTACCGTTCTCAAGAGCGGCAACCTGCAATTCTTTTTTCTTATTATCAGACATGGTTGTTAATGATTAGTAATGAAAATTAGCAATAAAAAACAGAATGATTATCATGTATCAATATCATTCGTCGACTTTAATCCCAAGCACATCACAAAGAATAGCCTCACGGGTAAATAATCCGTTGCGCGCCTGTTGTATGTAATAAGCCTTCGGATTATCATCTACATCATATGCTATCTCGTTCACCCGGGGAAGAGGATGAAGAACACGAAGATTAGGACGCGAGTTTTCGAGCATCTTATTATGTAAAATATAAATATTTTTAACCCGCTCGTATTCCACAAGATCAGTAAAGCGCTCACGTTGCACTCTTGTCATATATAATATATCCGTCTGATTAATAATATCTTCGGAGAATATTGTATGCTCATGGTATTCAATATTGTGTGTACTACAAAAATGTTTCTGTTCTTCCGGCATTTTCAACTCTTCCGGAGCTATGAAATGAAACGTAGGATTAAAGTGCGACATGCCAACAATAAGCGAATGAACCGTTCGTCCATATTTCAGGTCGCCTACCATTGTTATGGTCAGATTATTCAATGTTTTCTGCGTCTTTTGAATAGAATACAGGTCCAGTAAAGTCTGAGAAGGATGCTGGTTCGCTCCATCCCCGGCATTCACAATAGGAACATCCGTCACCTCGGATGCATACCTGGCCGCGCCTTCCAGATGATGCCGCATAATAATGACATCCGCATAATTTCCTACCATAAGGATGGTATCCTTCAAAGTCTCTCCTTTCGATGAACTTGTTGTAGATGCATCCTGGAATCCCACCACACGACCTCCAAGTCTGTTTACCGCAGTCTCAAAACTCAACCGTGTACGAGTTGAAGGTTCAAAAAATAAAGTGGCAACTACTTTTTCATCCAAGAGCTTCCGGTTCGGATTTTTTTCAAATTTTTTCGCATTTTCTATTATACGCAAAATATCATCCTTTGCACACTGATCAATGGATACTAAACTTTTCTTTAACATAAGCGATTTGTTCTTTAGCTACAAATGTAAAGAAAAAGTTTTATCCGGTAGTCAAAAACACATAAAAAATTACAACTGAAAATATAACATTGTTCAACTCAAAGGAATAATGCCCTCTTTAAAGATGGTCAGTTTCTCAAGGCCTGCTTCCGTCACGAGAAAACTATTTTCTATGCCGACAGCGCCGACCTGCGGTATAACAAATTTAGGTTCTAAGGCAAATGTCACATTAGGTTCCAATACTTCTTTTGAGCGTGGAGTTAACACAGGGGGCTCATTTATCTCAAGCCCTATGCCATGTCCGACAAATTTAGCTTGCTGTTTCGTACCCATAAAATACGCGGTAAGTCCGGCCTTTTCAACAATGGAATAGGCCAGATTATACAGGTCTGCACATGCAACACCCGGCTTAGCGGTCACTTCTATGGCATCCTGTATCTCCAGAGAAACCTGGTGGGCGCGGTATGCCAATTCCGGTAAAGTTCCGACGGAATAAACACGCGTCATGTCCGTTAGATAATCCGTATAATTACCTGCCATATCCACCATAATTGCCATACCGTCTTCTAAAGTGGTACCATCAGCACCAATAGGACAAAATGCCGTCTGGCCACCTCCTCCTAACGCAAAATCAAACGGAGAAGGATTTTCCGCATTTTCTCCGGCAAGCAAACTACCCATAAATATATTCATATTAGGTCCGAATGCGCGAAAGACACCTATAGAGCCATGCAAGCGCATCTGATGCTCTATTTCCGTTTGAAACCGGATATCCGTCATTCCCGGACGGTAACAATCCGGTATCCGGGAATATGTAGCAGCATGACGATCCGCAGAGATACGAAGTTGCTCTATTTCCCACGAGGTCTTAACCATTCTTATGTAACGCATAAATATCGTCGCATTATCGATCTTCTGAAATTGAAAAACATTTTGCAAACGCATACATTCATTATACGAAATTTCGTCAGTTTCCATCAAAATGTTTTTGGGTAGAGACCAACCTTTCGATATAAATATATCCGGAATTTGTTCTGGTTTTCGAATCGAGAATAAGCGTTCGCCGGAAAGTCCACCCGGACGCTTTACAAAAAATACAGGCTCATCATCCGCCGGTAAATAATAATAACCGCTAAAAACAAGACCCGTCATATAATATATATTTACATCCGTCGTAAGCAGGATTCCATCAACACCCGCCTTCCGGATCGCTTTTTGCACGCGTTGTTGTCTGAAAAACAAATCTTTCACCAATTTTTGATCTATCATAATTTCTAAACATAAAAATTTATCAGAAGTGCAAAGATAGTGCAAGCCGAGAGAAATGCAAAACAAATGTAC
>JAITVS010000255.1 GCA_031285685.1 Tannerella sp. | reverse complement strand
TCAGGTTCTTAAAGGCATCAATTTGTCAATACGGGAAAAGGAAATTGTTGCAGTGATAGGACCGAGTGGAGCGGGAAAAACGACACTTTTACAGATTATAGGTACTCTTGATCGCCCTGATGCCGGGACTTTGTCTGTAAGAGGTATAGAACCATTTAAGCTGCCTGAAAAAGAACGTGCAGCTTTCCGTAACAAACATATAGGTTTTGTTTTTCAGTTTCATCAGTTATTGCCTGAATTTACAGCACTTGAGAATGTAATGATTCCCGCATTAATAGCTCGTTGTAAATATGAAGAAGCAGAAAAAAAATCGAAAGAATTACTTGATTTTTTACGATTAACCGATAGAATGAAACATAAGCCGTCGGAACTTTCCGGTGGTGAAAAGCAACGGGTTGCGGTAGCCAGAGCTTTGATAAATAATCCGTCTGTTATTCTTGCCGATGAGCCATCAGGAAGTTTGGATACAAAAAATAAAGAAGAACTTCATACCTTGTTTTTCGACTTACGGAGGGAAATGGGGCAGACATTTGTTATTGTTACACACGATGAACATCTGGCGGCGCTTGCTGACAGAATTATACACATGAAAGATGGAATAATAACTGTTTAATATTTATATTTTATGCTGAAAACCGGAGAAAAAAGAGCTACATTCGGAAGTCGGTTGGGAGTAATCTTTGCTACGGTTGGAAGTGCTGTGGGACTTGGCAATGTATGGCGGTTTCCGTATATGTTGGGTTCTAATGGGGGTGCGGCTTTTCTTTTGATATATCTTTCTTGTACGCTTTTGTTGGGATTGCTGGTAATGATTGCTGAATTTTATATAGGGCGTCATTCTAAACGTAATGCTGCCGGGGCATTTAAAACGATTGCGCCAGGTACGAAGTGGTCTGTAATAGGCTATAATGGCGTTTTAGCAGCCTTTCTTATACTTGGCTTTTATTTTGTAATTGCCGGATGGACATTGGAGTACGTTTTTCAGGCTTTAACGGGCTCTTTGGGAGACAAATCTGCTGATGAGTTTAGTGTGGAATTTTCAAATTTCTCTTCCGGTATATTCAGACCTATTTTATGGACTCTTGTATTTATGGGGATCACTCACTATATTATTATAACAGGAGTAAAAAACGGAATAGAACGCTCATCTAAGTTTCTGATGCCTTTGTTGTTTATTATTCTTATTATTTTATGTATCCGTTCTCTTACATTGCCTGGTGCTATGGGAGGTATTGATTTTTTGTTTAAGCCTGATTTTAGCAAAATAAATTCATCTGTGTTATTAAGTGCCATGGGACAATCTTTTTTCTCACTGAGTGTAGGTATGGGCTGTTTAATAACTTATGCATCCTATTTCAATGATAAAACAAATCTTCAACGTACGGCGTTTGAAGTAACAATTATTGATACGTTGATTGCAGTATTGGCAGGTATCATGATATTTCCTGCTGTGTTTAATTTTGGGATAGAACCTACTGCCGGAGTGGAACTTGTATTCATTACATTACCGAATGTTTTTGGTAAAATGCCTTTAGGTAATTTTTGGTCCTGCATATTTTTTCTTTTATTAGCTGTTGCCGCTCTGACGTCTACCATATCGCTTCATGAGGTAGCGACCGCTTATCTTCATGAAGAACATAACTTTACACGTAAACGCGCGGCATTATTTGTTTCTTTGGGAGTTGCTATTCTGGCTATTTTAAGTTCGCTTTCTTTTGGAATATTAAAAAATTTTACGATATTTGGGCTTACATTTTTTGAATTATTGGATTATATTACGGCGAAGCTGATGCTTCCGTTTGGTGGTATGTTGATTTGTATTTTTGTAGGGTGGCGTATTGATAAAAAAATTCTGAAAGCAGAACTGACGAATAGAGGAACTGTTCCTTTTTATTTTTTTAATGTGTATTGTTTTTTGATCAGATACATTGCGCCGGTTGCGATTGGCTTTATATTTTTGAATGAATTAGGTCTTTTGAATTTCATGAAAGGTTCTGAATAAGAGTTTTTTAGAAATTATTCTGATTGTATGGCACAGCGTTGTCATAACTATTGATTATTGAGTTGTTAACCATTAATAATCAACCTTTAATATGTCATGGCGTGATTTTTTTTATTTTTCAAAAGGAGAAAGAAGCGGATTGATTATTTTACTTTGTCTGATAACAGTCGCGGGAATTTTATTGATTTTGAATAGTCGGTCTGAATCTATTCATAGTAATAGTGATGCACCGGAGCAAATTGTTATTAATAATGGACTAACAGATAAGGCAGAAACGTCAATTAATAAATCTCCTGCTTCTCGATCGGAAACAGTGTCGGAAATTGATAAAAAGCTTTCTACATCATCTTCCGGACAGAATCCGGATATGAAAAACAACCTGTCATCTTCTTCACAACAATTTCCTTCTTCTAAAAATTCAGATATAAATGCTTCGGAAAAACTGTCTCAGAGGAATCCGGATGATAAGCATGTAGAATCCAAATCGGAAAACATGAAAGAATCTGTAACTGAGCGTGTAAAACGTCTTACTTCGTATTCGCGTCCCTCCTATCCTCGTTCTGAAAAATTTACGGAAGGAACCATTATAGAGCTTAATACTGCTGATACGACCGTACTCAAAAAAATACCGGGCATAGGAAGTGCTTTTGCCAAACGGATTGTGAATTATCGTAATCTCTTAGGTGGCTATTACTCTGTTACACAATTAAGTGAGGTTTATGGTATTGATGAAGAACGGTATAATGCGCTTAAACCATGGTTTATCGCTGATCCCTCGCTTGTATTCAAACTTGATGTAAATAAATTATCACAGGATTCTTTGCGTCGTCATCCGTATATTAATTATGGACAATCGAAAGTGATTACCCAGCTTCGGCGACAAAAAGGAAGGCTGAAGGGTTGGGAAAATCTGCAATTGCTGGATGAATTTACGGATAGTGATAAAATAAGGTTATTACCCTACTTATCATTTGATTAAATGAGTTTTAAAACTCTGATCATGGATGACTTTACTTTTGCTTTGTCGAAAACTTATCTTGTTGGTACTCGAATAATTTTTTACCTTTGCATAGTTTTGAATGATAATTTTAAATTTTTTCCATAATGGTAAAAGTAGTAGAAACGCCTTTGATGAAACAGTATTTCGATATAAAAGCGAAGCACCCTGATGCAATATTATTGTTCAGAGTAGGCGACTTCTATGAAATGTATGGCGATGATGCGGTTATAGGCGCCGGCATATTAGGTATAGTACAAACCAAACGTTCTAATGGCAGTTCACCGGATATTGCGATGGCAGGTTTTCCTCACCATGCGCTTGATACTTATCTTCCGAAACTGGTGCGTGCGGGAAAAAGAGTTGCTATTTGTGATCAGCTTGAAGATCCTAAAGTAGCCAAAAAACTTGTTAAGCGGGGTATTACGGAATTAGTTACACCGGGTATCTCAATAGATGATAATATTCTGAATAATAAAGAAAATAATTTTCTTGCAGCTGTCCATATTGGTAAGTCTTTATGTGGTATTGCGTTTTTTGATATATCAACAGGTGAATTTCTTACTGCTGAAGGTGTTCCGGATTATATCGATAAACTATTAAATAATTTCGCTCCTAAAGAAGTTCTTGTCGAACGCGATCGACGTTCACTTTTTGAAGAGCGTTTTGATACCCGTTGTCTTTTATATCCCTTGGATGATTGGATTTTTACGGAAGATACGGCGCGTGAGCGTTTACTGAAACAGTTTGAAACAAAGACATTAAAAGGATTTGGAGTAAATGATTTGCATTATGGAATAGTTGCTGCCGGAGCTATTCTTCATTATTTGGATATTACTCAGCATACGAATATAAGCCATGTTACATCTCTTTCGCGCATTGAAGAAGATTGTTATGTTCGTCTTGACAAATTTACCGTACGTAATCTGGAACTACTTAGTTCCATGAATACGGGTGGTGTTTCATTGCTTGATGTGATTGATAAAACAATATCTCCAATGGGAGGACGTTTACTGAAACGATGGATTGTTTTTCCATTGAAAGATATAAACGCTATTAGGGAACGCCAGGAGGTTGTGACGTCCTTTTTGAAAAGCCCTGATATAGTTGAAGAAATGGCTGATTTGCTGGCGCAGATCGGTGATATGGAGCGTATTATATCTAAGGTTGCGGTAGGTCGTGTAACCCCTCGTGAAGTTGTGCAGTTAAAAATAGCTTTACGTACAATTGAACCGATTAAGAGGATATGTGAAGAAAGTGATAATGAGTGTCTTCAAAGTTTTGGGCAAAAATTGGATCCGTGTATAACTATTCGTGATCGGATAGAGAAGGAAATAAAAGCTGATCCTCCTGTTTTATTGCATAAAGGAGGGGTGATTGCCGGAGGTGTTAATGAAGAACTGGATGAACTGAGGCAACTTGCTTATTCCGGAAAAGATTATTTGCTCAAAATACAACAGCGTGAGACGGAACGTACAGGTATATCAAGTCTTAAGATAGCGTTTAATAATGTATTCGGCTATTTTATTGAAGTACGTAATGCTCATAAAGATAAAGTTCCGCAGGAATGGATACGTAAGCAAACCCTTGTTAATGCGGAACGTTATATTACTGAGGAGCTTAAAGAATATGAAGAAAAGATATTGGGTGCGGAGGAGAAAATTCTTTCTCTTGAATCAAAGTTGTTTAATGACTTGGTACTTGATATTGCCGGATATATTCCTCCGATACAAAATAATGCGAATCGGGTAGGACAGATAGATTGTTTGCTTTCGTTTGCACGTTGTGCCAAAATAAATCGATATGTGTGTCCGGTTGTTGATGAGACGGAAGTGATTGATATTAAGGCAGGAAGACATCCGGTAATAGAGAAGCAACTTCCGCCGGATTCTCCCTATATTGCAAATGACGTTTATCTTGATCAGAAGAAGCAACAAATTATTATTATTACTGGACCTAATATGGCCGGAAAGTCAGCTTTATTGAGACAAACCGCCTTGATTGCGCTGATGGCTCAGATTGGGAGTTTTGTCCCTGCTGAAAGTGCGCATATCGGTTATATTGATAAAATTTTCACACGTGTCGGGGCGTCTGATAACATATCTTTGGGAGAGTCTACATTCATGGTCGAAATGACTGAAGCATCGGAAATTTTGAATAATCTATCTTCCCGCAGTCTTGTTTTATTTGATGAGCTCGGGCGTGGGACAAGTACTTATGATGGTATTTCGATCGCCTGGGCGATTGTAGAGTATATACATGAACATCCCAAGAATCAGGCAAAAACGCTTTTTGCGACACATTATCATGAATTAAATGAAATGGAACGTTCTTTTAAGCGGATAAAAAATTATAATGTATCTGTGAAAGAAGTTGATAATAAAGTTATTTTTATGCGTAAGCTTCTTCCGGGAGGTAGTGAGCACAGTTTTGGAATACATGTGGCCAAGATGGCGGGAATGCCTAAAAGTATTGTAAAACGGGCGAATGAAATATTGAAACAACTTGAAACGGATAATCGCCAGCAAGATATTAAAAATAAACCGGTTAAGAAGTTGGCTTCTGCGGCTGAAGGATATCAGTTAAGCATTTTTCAATTGGATGATCCTGTTTTAAGCCAGGTTCGTGATGAAATTAAAAACTTGGATGTTAATAATTTAACTCCAATGGAGGCACTTAATAAGCTAAATGATATAAAGAAGATTATTACAGGAAAATAATAGGAGGCTTTTTGTAATAAATGTTTGATAAACAGTTTCTTAATAAAAATATCATAATTATTTAAATATGAAGCTATGGCGCTGAATTATATCTGGATCGGATTTATACTGGTAGCTTTTGTGGTCGCCTTGTGTCGGCTGTTTTTTGGTGGCGGACCGGAAGACGCGGAAGTTTTTAACCGGATAATTTCATCTACATTTGATTCCGCGAGAACTGGTTTTGAGGTTTCTATCGGCCTTACAGGTGTATTATCTCTTTGGCTTGGGTTAATGAAAATAGCGGAAAAATCAGGTCTGATCAATTCATTTGCACGTTTTGCCTCTCCTGTTTTTGGCAAGCTTTTCCCCGGTATACCTAAAGATCATCCCGCGGCGGGGACTATTTTTATGAATATATCGACTAATATGCTTGGGCTTGATAATGCTGCCACTCCGATAGGCCTGAAAGCAATGCAACAGTTGCAGTCACTGAATGATAAAAAGGATACGGCTACGGACGCGATGATTATGTTTCTGAATATCAATGCCTCCGGCTTAACGATTATTCCGATAACGATTATGATGTATAGAGCGCAATTCGGTGCGGCTAATCCTTCGGATGTTTTTCTTCCTATTTTACTTGCCACCTTTGTTTCAACTTTGGTTGCGATACTTACTGTCTGCTTTGTTCAGAAAATAAATATTTTTCAAAAAAGCCTGTTGTTATTTTTCAGCGGTCTTATAATTTTTATCGGGGGGTTGACAATTTTATTTAAATCTCTTCCGGCTGAAAAAGTTTCTGTATATTCTTCTTTAATTGCTAATTTGCTTCTTTTTACAATAATTTGTAGTTTTTTAATAGTTGGGATGCGAAAAAAACTGAATGTTTATGATACATTCATTTTAGGGGCAAAAGAAGGCTTTCTGACGGCCGTTAAGATAATTCCATATCTGGTTGCCATTCTTGTTGCGATCGGCGTTTTTAGAGCATCTGGTGCGATGGACTTTTTGATTGATGGAATTCGTTGGTTTGTAGCTATTTGCGGATTTGACACTTCTTTTGTTGAAGCTTTACCCACTATTTTCATGAAACCGTTGAGTGGAAGCGGTGCAAGAGGGATGATGATTGATACGATGAAAACTTTTGGTGCTGATTCATTCGTTGGTCGCTTGGCTTGTATCGCACAAGGTTCGACTGATACTATTTTCTATGTTGTGGCTGTTTATTACGGTTCGGTAGCGGTTCGTAATACCCGTCATACAATACCATGTGCTTTGTTTGCTGATTTGGCAGGAGCAATCGCTGCCATTATTATGGCATATATATTTTTTCCTGTAACTGCTTAATATTGTAATAAATGATTATCTATAATGCTGATGATGTGAAAATGCCTGTTTTTCCTAAAAGGAAGATTTCCAACTGGATTAAACGGATAACTGAAAAATATCAAAAAAGGGTAGGGGATATCTCTTATGTTTTTTGCTCTGACAAAAAAATATTGGAGGTGAATAAGGAATATCTTTCCCATGATTATTATACGGATATTATCACATTTGATTATACTGAAAATGACGTCATTTCAGGCGATCTTTTTATTAGTCTGGATACTGTGAACACAAATGCCGAAAAGTTCGGTGTGGCTTACGAAAATGAGTTATATCGCGTGATTATTCATGGCATACTACATTTATGCGGGATAGATGACAAAGCACCTGGTGCGCGTGATGTTATGGAGCGTTGTGAGAATGAAGCGTTGGCTTGTTTATCTGTAGAGCCGCTACTTTGAATATTGTTATGTTTTCATGCTTTATTTTGCATTTTGGAGATGATTTGTTGTCTTGACTGGATCTGCGATGTTTGTGTCCCAGTTTTATTCTTTTCTTTTTACCGCGAAATATTGTAACTTTGTGCACTTATAGAGGAGCATATAGTAATGAGATTTAATTATGATGTCATAGTAGTAGGTGCCGGTCATGCCGGTTGTGAAGCGGCGGCAGCGGCAGCGAACCTGGGTTCGCGGACATTGCTTATCACTATGGATATGAATAAGATTGCTCAAATGAGTTGCAATCCGGCTGTCGGAGGTATTGCCAAAGGCCAGATTGTCCGTGAAATAGACGCTTTGGGTGGTTATATGGGAATTGTTACGGATCGTACTGCAATACAATTCAGAATGCTGAACAGAGGAAAGGGACCTGCGATGTGGAGTCCGCGTGCTCAAAGTGATCGTGTGAAATTTATTGAAGCCTGGCGCGAAATTCTTGATGGTATACCTAATTTGGATATCTGGCAGGATATGGCATTTCAGCTGCTTATTAATGAAGCAGAAAGATCTGTTCGTGGGGTTAAAACAACACTTGGAGTAGAGTTTTATGCACCTTCGGTAGTTCTTACAAATGGAACATTTCTAAATGGACTTATGCATGTCGGGCGTGTACAGTTTGCCGGGGGACGTATGTCAGAACCGTCGTCTTATGGTTTGACGGAGCAGTTGGTATCTCTTGGTATGCGTTCGGACAGAATGAAGACAGGAACTCCTGTACGCATTGACGGACGTAGTGTTTACTTTGAGGAGATGACAGAGCAACCGGGAGAAAATGATTTTCGTAAATTTTCTTATTTAGATACAGTTCACCGTGAGCTTAAATCGTTGAGTTGTTGGATGTTATATACAAATGAGGCTTGTCATAACGTTCTTCGTAAGGGTTTGTCGGAATCTCCTTTGTATAATGGTCAGATAAAGAGTATCGGACCGCGTTATTGTCCAAGTGTTGAGACAAAAATCGTTACTTTTGCTGACAGAACCCAACATCAATTATTCCTTGAGCCGGAAGGAGAATCTACGAATGAGTACTATCTGAATGGTTTTTCATCATCGTTACCTTTTGATATCCAGTTCCGTGCTTTGCAGCAAATACCGGCTTTTCGCGACATACAATTGTATCGTCCGGGTTATGCTATTGAGTATGATTTTTTTGATCCGACGCAGTTGTATCATACATTAGAAACCAAGCAAATCGGAAATCTCTTTTTTGCCGGACAGATTAATGGTACGACAGGCTATGAAGAAGCGGCAGGACAGGGGATTATTGCAGGAATAAATGCACATATAAAATGTCATGGAGGAGAACCATTTGTTCTTGCTCGTGATGAATCTTACATTGGAGTTTTGATTGATGATCTGGTTACAAAAGGTGTAGATGAACCATATCGTATGTTTACCTCTCGTGCAGAGTATAGAATTCTTCTTCGTCAGGATAATGCAGATATGAGGCTTACAGAAAAATCATATAAGTTGGGACTGGCAAATAAGTATCGTTATAATTTACTTGAGGAGAAAAAGGGATTTATTGATTCTATTCTTTCCTTTGTAGAAATGTTCCCCGTGAAACCTTCGCAGATAGATGATGCTTTAATAAAGTTTGGAACAGTACCTCTTGCACATGGTTGTAAATTAGTTGAAATTATTAAACGTCCACAAATTCACTTGTCTGATATGGCTGATATTTTTCCGGAGTTGAAAAACAGATTTGATCTTATCCCGGAAATCCGAAAAGAAGAGATAATAGAGGCAGCAGAAATTTTGATGAAATATAGTGGCTATATAAAGCGCGAGCAGCAAATTGCGGAAAAGATAGGACGGTTAGAGCATATTGTTATTCGTGACAAGTTTGATTATGATACAATTCTATCTTTGTCGACAGAAGCACGACAAAAGTTGAAGCGTATCAATCCTGAGACAATTGCACAGGCAAGTCGTATCCCTGGGATATCTCCGAGTGATGTTAATATTTTATTAGTTTTGTTGGGGCGTTAAATGTTCCACGTGAAACCGAAAGTTTATGTGTTTATTTTTGAAGAAAAGTTTGTTGATCTCTATTTTTTCTATTTCATCAGTTTTTTGTTTTTCACAAAAAGAAAAAGATCTTTCTGTTGGCTTAAGTTTAAATTATGGTTTTGGGAAAGATTTCGACAATTATGCTTCAACAATTCATTTCAATTATAATATTCTTGATCGTTTTCGTGTTGCACCTTCATTTTCTTATTATTTTGATAAGGACGATATAAAAATGAGATTATTTACTTTGGGGTTTCATTATTTATTTCCTGATATAATTTCTAATATGTTTCCTTCGATGAAAAATCAGGGATTGTGTTTTTATCCTGTTTTTGGATTTTCTATTGTAAATACCTCAGGGCCGAAAAAAAATTGTTCTTCTTGTTCGGCAGGTTCGAGATATAATTCTTTTTCTTCAAATAATTTTGGTTTTGACTTTGGAGTAGGGGTAGAATATGAATTGCCAACATTATTGCCTGTATTTAGAGATATGGCAGTTAATTTTGAAATTGAATATTTTGCCGTAGAAAATTATAGCAGACCATCTGTTGGATTTGGTTTGCTATATTACTTTTAGAAAAATTGTTTTTTGTTTCACGTGGAACGTGCTTTTTGTTTGATTCAATATTTATGTGGCGTTTATTTACGAGTAATCAATAATAAATGGGTTCATGAATGTCAAAAGCATCTCATGCCACTTTAATATAAAATAAATAATCGTATGAAACGAGCATGATTAATATATCGCCAACTGAAGGTTAGCCATAGCTAAAGGCTATGAGTCAAAGGTCAACGAGCGAAGGTGAGTTAACTAAAAAGAGCAAACCATCGGTCGCTTAGCGAAGCGTAAAGCAATTCTATATAACCTTAGTGTTAAAGATTTATTTTTGTACATATGAAACGAACATGATAAATGTATCGCCAAAGGCGATGAACAAAAAAGTGAGTTCTATATTACCTTAATGTTAAAAATTAAATTTTGTACATATGAAACAAAATGATAAAGGACACTTAGAGCTTATTCTGGCAACTCTTCCTGATGGGCCCGGATGTTATCAGTTTTTTGATGAAAAAGCTGTGATTATTTATGTGGGCAAAGCAAAGAATCTTAAAAAGAGAGTTTCTTCCTATTTCAAAAAAGAACATCCGGAAAGTAAAACGCGAGTTCTTGTGAAGCAAATAAGAGATATAAAATATATCATAGTTGATACTGAAGAAGAAGCTCTTTTGTTAGAAAATAATCTGATAAAACAATATCGTCCCCGCTATAATGTATTACTGAAAGATGATAAAACATATCCTTTCATTGTTATAAAAAATGAATATTTTCCCCGTATATTTCAGACAAGAAATGTGATCAGGGATGGTTCTCAATATTTTGGGCCTTATGCATCAGTATATACAGCAAAGACAATGCTTCAGATGATAAAGTCAATCTATAAAATACGTACATGTAAGTATCCTCTTACTCCGGAATCAATAGTTCAGGGACGATATAAAGTTTGTTTGGAATATCATATTAAACGTTGTAATGCTCCATGTGTCGGATTATTTTCTTTGGCAGAGTACAAGGAACAGATTTCCGAAATAAAAGAAATCCTGAAGGGGAATAGTTCACGTATAGCAACTCTTTTATTAGAGCAAATGCATCATTTATCAGAAGAAATGCGTTTTGAAGAAGCACAACAACTGAAAGAAAAATATGATGTGATTGAAAATTATCGTTCCCGTTCCACTGTTGTAACTTCTTCTATACATAATTTGGATGTATTTTCTTTTGATGAAAATGAAAAATCCGCATATATAAATTATGTTCATATTGGTAATGGTGCAGTTGTACATGTATATACACTTGAGTATAAGAAAAGGTTGGATGAACCTAAAGAGGAACTTCTTGGTTTGGGAATTGTTGAAATGAGAAAACGCTTTGATAGCTCTGCCCGCGAAATAATTGTACCCTTTTTACCGGATGTCAAAATTTCAGAACAAATTGTTTATACTATTCCCCAAAAGGGAGATAAGAAAAAATTACTGGATTTATCAATTCAAAATGTCAAACAATATAAGGTTGATTGTTTGAAAAGGGCTGAGAAATTTAACCCGGAACAACGAACGACACGTCTGCTTAAAACAATTCAGGATGATTTACATCTGCCGGTTTTACCAATGCAGATAGAATGTTTTGATAATTCAAATATACAGGGGACAAATCCGGTTGCAGCATGTGTTGTGTTTAAAAAAGGTAAACCTTCAAAAAAAGATTACAGGCATTTTCATATTAAAACAGTTGTAGGTCCCGATGATTTCGCCTCGATGGAAGAAGTTGTTACACGTCGTTATACACGTTTGTTAGAGGAAAATCAACCTTTACCACAACTGATTGTGATTGATGGAGGCAAAGGACAGCTGAATGTAGCAACAAGAGTGCTTGAAAAACTTGACTTATTAGGCAAAATATCGATTATCGGTTTGGCTAAAAGATTGGAAGAGATTTTTTATCCTGGTGATCCTGAGCCACTTATACTTGATAAAACATCTGAAACGCTGAAAGTTATACAACAATTGCGTGATGAAGCACATCGTTTTGGTATCACATTTCATCGTAATGTCAGAAGTAAAAAGCAGGTGGTTTCGGAATTGGATTCTATAAAGGGAATCGGTGAGAAAACAAAGACAATGTTACTCAAAAAATATAAAAGTGTTAAACGTTTGAAAGAAGCCCCAAAAGACGAATTGATGGGATTAATTGGGAAAACAAAAGTGGAAATACTTTTAAATGCTTTTAAATCTTCTGATAAATAGATAAATAATTTAAGATGAGAACAGTTATACAACGGGTAAAACATGCATCGGTTACGATTGATGGAAAAGTGAAGTCGAGGATAAAGTATGGATTACTAATACTTCTCGGAATAGAAGATTTTGATAATCAAGAAGATATAGATTGGCTGACTAAAAAGATCGTGAATTTGCGTATTTTTGATGATAAGGAAGGAGTGATGAATAAATCTGTTATTGATATAAAAGGGGATGTATTGGTTGTCAGCCAGTTTACTCTTCACGCAATGGTTAAGAAAGGAAATCGTCCTTCTTATATCCGTGCTTCTAAGCCGGATGTTGCTATTCCCTTATATGAGTCTTTTTGTTCTGAAATGAGTATTCAGTTGGGACATAAGGTGGAAACCGGTTCTTTTGGCGCTGATATGAAAGTGGAATTACTGAATGATGGGCCTGTTACTATATGGATTGATACGAAAAATAAGGAGTAATTTATTGTAGATATGAAACGAGCCTAAAATGTATCGCCTTTGGCGATGAACAAAAGAGCGAGTTCTATATTACCTTAGTGTTAAAATTATTTATTGTAGATATGAACGATTTGACTATAAAAGAAGCGCAGAAGCGTGTAGATGATTGGATAAGAACTTATGGGGTACGTTATTTCAGCGAGTTAACAAATATGGCCATTCTTACTGAAGAGGTGGGAGAACTGGCTCGTGTAATTTCGCGCACTTATGGTGAACAATCATTTAAAGATAGCGATAAAAATAGGAACATAGGCGATGAAATGGCAGATGTAATGTGGGTTTTAATGTGTCTGGCGAATCAGACCGGAGTGGATCTTACAGATGCTTTTGAAAAAAATATGAAAAAGAAAACAGAAAGAGATAGTGAACGACATAAAAATAACGAAAAATTGTAAAGTATGAAAATGCATGAATTTGAAATGGAACATTCTGATTTAAAGACGAATAAGTATCAAGAAACATTTAGCCGTTTTACTTCGATGCCGCCGGATGATGATATTTCTTCAATTGTTAAATCACTTTTGGATAGTGGCTTCAATAAAAATTTCACACTGGATGTATTGAAACAGATTCACGGTTGTATCGATTTAACGACACTAACAAGTCTGGATACAAAGGAAACGATCTGGGAGATGGTGGATAAAATAGTGAATAATTATGAAGGAACGCATCCTGATGTGTCTAATGTTGCTTCAATATGTGTATATCCGTTATTCGTGGATACAGTGAAACAGGCTCTGACAGCACAGGATGTGAAGATTGCGTCTGTGGCAGGAGGATTTCCCTCTTCTCAGACATTTACGGAAATAAAAGTTGCAGAAACAGCCATGGCAGTGATGGCTGGTGCAGATGAAATTGATGTTGTAATGAATCTGGGCTATTTTCTGGAGGAGGATTATGAGACACTGACGGACGAGTTGAGTGAAGTGAAGGATAGCTGTCGTGGAGCAACACTCAAAGTGATCCTTGAAACAGGCGCGTTAATCTTGGCCGAAAACATTCGGAAAGCTTCTATTCTTGCGGTTTATTCAGGTGCTGATTTTATTAAAACTTCTACAGGGAAGGGATATCCCGGAGCATCACCGGAAGCTGTTTATACAATGTGTAAAGTCATTAAGGAATATGCCGCGATTTCGGGGCGTAAAGTCGGTATTAAGATTTCCGGAGGTGTACGCACTGCTGAGGATGCTGTTCGTTATTACACCATTGTTAAGGAAGTATTAGGTGAGGGGTGGATGAATAAAGACTTATTCCGTATTGGCGCAAGCAGTTTGGTGGAAGATATAGAACGTAGATTGGGGAAATAATTTATCGATAACTATTAATTGGTACGTTCAGAGAAATAATCTGCTAACATTAATAAACTGTTACGTGCTTCTGATTCCGGAAAGCTGTTGATGATTTCAACAGCTTTTTGTTTATACTCCAGAAGACGCTTTTCTGCATATTCAATTCCGTTGTGTTGTTTGGCAAAATTGATCAATGTTATTACATTTTCGGGCGTAAAATTCTGATTATTAATTACTTCAAGATGTGCATGTTTTTCTTTTTCAGGGGCATTCTTTAACGCATACAAAAGCGGTAGAGTTATTTTTCCTTCACGAATATCATTTCCTGTAGGTTTGCCTATATTTACATCATCATAATAGTCGAAAATATCGTCTTTTATCTGAAAACAAAACCCTAAATATTCGCCAAACAAGCGACACTTATGGACAATTTCAGATGGAGCGTTGACAGATATGGCTCCAATTTCGGAACAAGCGGAAATAAGAGTAGCTGTTTTTTTACGTATCATATGCAGATATTCATCTTCATTGAGTGAATGTTTTTCTGCATTATCTATCTGTATCAGTTCTCCTTCCGAGAGTTCGCGACAGACCTTGGCTATTATTTTTATGATAACGATATTTCCTGTTTCCGCGGCATTCAGGATTGTTCCTGCAAGCATGTAATCGCCAGTCAGAACCGCGATACGGTTATCAAATATAGCATTCAGCGAAGGTATCCCACGGCGTTGTTTGGTTTCATCCACGACATCGTCGTGGATAAGTGTCGTTGTATGTAGTGTTTCAATGATAACTGCGGCATCTTGTGTTGTTTTTGTGAGTTCTCCGCAAACTTTAGCTGTTAGAAGTAATAATAATGGGCGTACATGTTTACCATTGGAACACAATACCTGTTCAATGGCGGATTGCAGTAAAGGAGTTTCGCTGTGAAGCACCCTTGCAAAGTCGGCTTCGAACTGTTTAAATTCAGAAGCAACAGGTTTAGCTATTTGTGATCTGTCAATCATTGTTCGTTTAATTCAGCGCAAATGTAGTGCAAGCCGGGTAAAGTACAAAATAAACTTGTTTGTTTTTACTTTTGAGGCGCCGCCTACATTCAATTTTCGGTTAAAGATAGTGCAAATCAAATGCAATGCAAAATAAGCAGGTCTGTTGTAATTTGCTTTCACTTTGCAGACCGAAAACTGTAACAGGCAAAAAACAAAACCGGTGGGAGATAGTAGAAATTAATAGGATTTTTATAATTTTACGCTTTGAAATGATATGCCTGATATGTATTTCTACAAATGAAAATACCATAGAGCATGATTTTTTTTGACAACAAACATGATAAATATATTGTATGAAGTTATTATTAATTGATGCTTATGCGCTGATTTATCGTTCGTATTACGCTTTTATCAAAAATCCGCGTATTAATTCGAAGGGTATGAATACATCGGCGATTTTTGGATTTATAAATACGCTGGAAGATGTTATGAGGCGTATAAATCCAACACATGTCGCAGTTGGTTTTGATCCTTCGGGGCCGACTTTCCGTCATGAGGCTTATGAAGCTTATAAGGCGCAGCGTGAAGAAACGCCGGAGGTAATACGTCAGTCGGTACCTATAATAAGGGATGTTATTGATGCGTATAATATTCCGATCCTTGAAGTTCCCCAGTACGAAGCTGATGATGTGATTGGTACGGTATCTAAACTGGCTGAAAAGGAAGGATTTGATGTCTATATGATGACTCCGGATAAAGATTACGGACAGTTGGTTTCCGAGCGTATTTTCCAGTATCGTCCCAAGTTTGGAGGTGATTATGAGACACTTGGAATTCCTGAAGTCCTGGAAAAGTATGGATTGACTTCTGTCTGTCAGATGATTGATTTGTTGGGTTTGATGGGAGACTCTTCCGATAATATACCGGGATGTCCGGGAGTAGGAGAGAAGACTGCCCGGAAGTTACTTGCGGAGTATGGCTCTGTAGAAAATCTGCTTGCTAATACCGGACAATTAAAAGGTAGCCTTAAAACAAAGATAGAAGAAAATGCAGATCAGATAAAGTTTTCAAAATTTCTGGCTACAATTGTTACGGATGTTCCGGTTCAGTTTGATGCAAATGTGTGTGTCCGTGAAAAACCAAACGAGAATCGTTTGACGGAAATTTATACAGAATTGGAATTTAAAACCTTTTTAACAAAATTAGAAACCGGTGGTCAGGCAGAGAAAAAAAATGAGGTAAGACAAAAACAAGGAACACAACTTTCCCTTTTCGGTGAAAACGTCTCCGAGAATGAAATATTTCCGATGGAAGGGACTGGATTTTCGGAAAATTCGATTCTCAAAGACTTAACTTCAATACCACACACATATCATTTGGCTGATAATGAGGAGAAAATAATGAATTTGATTCGTCTTTTGGAAAGTCAAAAATTTTTTGCTTTTGACACAGAGACTGATGGAACTGATCCTGTTTCTGCCAAATTGGTCGGGATGTCGTTTGCAGTAAAAGAATTTGAGGCATGGTATGTTCCTGTCCCCGAACAAATGGAGGATGCCATGAAAATTGTTTCTTTTTTCTCGGATGTATTACAAAATAAAAATATTGAAAAAATCGGGCAAAATATAAAATTTGATATTCTTGTCTTGCGCAAGTATGGTATTTGTGTAAAAGGTCTTTTGTTTGATACGATGATAGCGCATTATCTGATTAATCCCGAAATGCGTCACGGGATGGATTATTTGGCAGAAACCTACCTGAAATATAGACCGGTTCCTATAGAGTCGCTGATAGGTTCAAGAGGTAAGAATCAGCTCTCCATGCGTGATATACCAGTAGAAAAGGTGGCTGAATATGCAGCGGAGGATGCTGATGTGACATTACGCTTAAAAAACTTTTTTGAGCCCAAGCTGAAAGAAAGTGCGGTGGAATCGCTTTTCTATGATATAGAAATGCCTTTGGTATATGTGCTTGCCGAGATGGAATATACCGGAGTGAAGCTTGATACCGAATCATTAAGCCAGTATTCTGTGGTGCTCACGGAGAAGCTGCAGGCATTGGAGCAGGAGATATACGAACTTGCCGGTATGGAATTTAATATAAATTCTACGAAACAGGTTGGGGAGGTATTGTTTGAGCGGATGAAGATCACCGAAGACAAGGTCAAGAAAACAAAAACCGGAGGATTCAGTACAAGCGAAGAAACACTGGAGAAACTACGTCATAAGCATCCTATTATTGATAAATTGCTTGATTACCGTGGAGTAAAAAAACTGTTGAGTACCTATATTGATGCATTACCTAAATTGATAAATGCTGAAACAGGTAAGGTGCATACATCGTTTAATCAGACGGTTACTTCTACAGGTCGTTTGAGTTCTACCAATCCGAATTTGCAGAATATACCTGTGCGCGATGAAATGGGGCGCGAAATACGTAAAGCGTTTATCGCCGACAATGAAAACTGTGTTTTTTTCTCTGCTGACTATTCGCAAATAGAATTGCGTGTGATGGCGCATATAAGTGGGGATCAGCAGATGATAGAAGCTTTTAATCAGGGAGCAGATATACATGCAGCTACAGCAGCGAAAATTTATGGTGTTTCTGATGAAAACGTTACATCTGATATGCGACGGAAGGCTAAAACTGCAAATTTCGGAATTATCTATGGCATTTCGGTCTTCGGGTTAGCTGAACGGTTAAACATCCCGCGTTCGGAAGCAAAAGAACTTATAGATGGGTATTTTAAGACATATTCCCGCATTCATGAATATATGGATGAATGTATCCGATCTGCACATGAAAAAGGATATGTTGAAACCTTGTTCCACCGTCGCAGATATCTACCGGATATTCATTCGAATAACGCTGTGGTTAGAGGATATGCTGAGCGCAATGCGATTAACGCGCCGATTCAGGGTAGCGCCGCAGATATTATTAAAGTTGCGATGGTTCATATTTATAAACGTTTTGAAACGGAAGGAATTAAAAGTAAAATGATTTTGCAGGTACATGATGAATTAAACTTCAATGTATATAAAAATGAATTGGATCAGGTGCGTAAAATCGTATTAGAGGAGATGGAGGGAGCGATTAAACTGCAGGTACCTCTTATTGCTGATTGCGGAGAAGGGCATAACTGGTTGGAAGCGCATTAAGGAAAAACAATGATGTTTATCAAAAAATAAAAGTGAAAAATATGGGAAAATTACATGTTATTGATCATCCGATGATTCAGCATAAGTTAACAATTATGCGTATGAAGAAAACGGGCTCAAAAGACTTTCGTGAGTTGTTGGAAGAGATTTCAATGTTAATGGGTTATGAACTGACCCGTGAACTTCCTTTGTCGGAAATAGAGATAGAAACACCGATGAAGAAGATGAAATCGAATATTATTTCGGGAAAAAAACTGGCGATTGTTCCAATATTACGTGCGGGACTGGGAATGGTCGATGGGTTGCTTAATCTGTTGCCTGTTGCAAAAGTCGGCCATATTGGTTTATATCGTGATCATGAGACATGTGAACCTGTGTTTTATTATTGTAAATTGCCTTTTGATATTGAGCAGCGGGAAGTGATTGTTTGTGATCCTATGCTGGCGACCGGAGGAAGCGCTTCAGATGCAATTCGTTTGTTGAAGGAGAACAATTGTTCGACCATTCGCCTGATGTGCCTTGTTGCAGCACCTGAAGGAGTTAAGAGGGTACAGATAAACCATCCGGATGTGGATATTTATACGGCTTCTTATGATGAGGGACTGGATAAAAACGCATATATACTACCCGGACTGGGAGATGCGGGAGATCGTATTTTCGGGACGAAATAAGCAGGAATAATATTTATTGACTTCATTTTGTAAAGTGATACCTTGTTTAATTTCAACATCAAAGAACATATTTAATTTTAAATCATTTATATCATGGGCGAACAACGACGAATTATTCAGGTTGATGAGAGAGTGCCTTTGTTAAAAGGTATTCCATTGAGTATTCAGCATACTTTTGCAATGTTCAGCGCATCCGTTCTGGTACCGTGGCTTTTTGGTATTAACGCCGCAATCGTATTGTTGATGAATGGTATCGGCACATTGATTTTTATTGCTATTACGAAGGGTAAATCGCCTGCCTATCTCGGTTCCAGTTTTGCTTTTTTATCTCCAACCTTTCTTTTGTTAGCCAACCCTAATTACGGTTATCAATATGCCTTAGGTGGATTCGTGGTTACAGGATTGATTTTCTGTGCTGTAGCTATTATGATAAAATTTGTGGGTACAAAGTGGATTGATATTGTTCTTCCTCCGGCAGCCATGGGACCTGTTGTCGCGCTTATAGGCCTTGAATTGGCCGGTACGGCAGCCCGGAACGGGGGACTTGTTTTAAGTGAGAATTATACTGCATTGAATCCTTCATTTGTCATCGTATTTATTGTCACGATTGCGATTGCGGTGCTGGGACAGGTATTATTTCGGGGGTTTGCGGCGGCTATCTCCATACTGATAGCGATTGTCTCGGGGTATGTACTGGCTTTACTTATGGGGTTAGTTGATTTTACCGGTGTTGTAAGTTCGGATGTTTTTGCTTTGCCTAATTTTATGTTTCCTAAATTCAGCCTTGAAGCCATTCTGATTATTATACCCGCCTCTTTGGTTGTTATCTCGGAACATATAGGGCATCAGGTAGTTACGAGCGAGATCGTAGGACGTGATTTGTTAAAAGATCCGGGACTTCACCGTACATTATTGTCTGATGGAATTTCAACGACTTTATCCGGATTTTGTGGTTCGGTTCCTACAACGACTTATGGCGAAAACATCGGAGTCATGGCAGTTACGAAAGTGTATAGTGTATGGGTTATAGGAGGAGCCGCGGTGATATCGATATTATTAGCCTTTTTTGCCCCCGCTTCGGCGTTGATAAATTCTATTCCGGGGCCTGTAATGGGAGGTATCAGCTTTTTGCTTTATGGAATGATCGGAGCTTCGGGAATACGCCTGATTGTCGATAAAAAGGTCAATTATGCCAAAGCCCGTAACCTGGCGATGACCGCAATTGTTTTTGTTGTCGGATTATCCGGTGTATACATTCAATTAGGTGATGTGAAGCTGACGGGAATGTGTCTTGCTACTATTGTCGGAATGTTGATGGGAGGATTGTTTTATGTGATCGATAGCCTTGGCGTTGCCAATGATACGGATGAACCGTCGGAAGTCATTTGATCTGTAAATTACGGCATTGTAATGTTGTATAAGTCGCTTGTTCATGTCCTGAGTGTTTAATTTTATTTTTGTATGTATGAAAAAGTGTGTGTGTTTATTTTTACTTGGTTTCAATCTCGTTTGTGCACAACAAAAAGAGAATCCGATTTCTCCTTTTCTGTGGAATCGGATTTCCGAATATAAACCACTTGAAGAGAGTTCGTTAAGCTCTTTCGGATTCTTAGATAGCCTTTTTATACAAAAGGGAGATTGTGACGGGCTATGGGAATACTATCAGCGAGTTTCATGTTATCCTTCAGATGGATTGGAGAAAAAAGACATTACATATAGTTCTTTGATTTCCCCTCCGATAAATGTTTCAAAAAATAATTCTTGGGGCTCTTCATTGGCGAAAATGATAGCTAATTCGATAACGGATAGTCTGTATGTCAATGAATATTATCCGGAGGAGATTCGTTTTGAAAGTTGTTTACCGAAAAATCAAAATCTGACGAAAAACGAATACTCTAAACAATTGCAGTTACATTCTTTTGTTCCTGAAAACAACCGGTTGCACGGATTACTTTCCGATCCGATTGATATATTGCATGGTGCCCGTCTGGAAATAATTTATAATATATTGAACAACAGGAAAGAGCCGATATTTATTGACAATACGCAACCTTTGATTTATGAAATTCGATCTGTGGAAGATTCTGTTACTCATACTTTTTCTTTTAAACTTAGGGATGCGCAGTTTAATGACATTTTTGTTGCTTTTACGGAAATAAATATTCTTCCTCCGGTAGACTACGATTATATGCAAATTACGAAAGATTCTATCGGAAAAGCTATCTTTTGGGGCAATGATCCGGTTTGGATTTCTACCTTTGAGAAAGGAATGCTTCATTTTATTTATGATGAAGGAAATCCCTTTAAAGTAAAGCAGGTTTTGGCCGTTAAAAACGGAACGTTTGCGGTTTTGAAGCCGGAAATGGCAACTTTTCCGTATCTGACATATGATTATTGCAGAAAAAATCCGGGATTGACACGTGATGAATTATGCAAGTTATATGATGCACCGGAAAATATGCGAAAAATTCAATTGGAGCATAGAGTGGGAGGTGCTATGAATTATGGTGTTTTTGTTGCTTGTTTAGGGAGCGATGCGGATGAAATCTATTTGTCGAAAGAACGTGATATCTCATATAATGAGATTTTAGGTTCCCGTGTGATTATGTTTAGCATGGATTCTTTGAGCAATAGTTACCATTATTCTCTTTTGAAAAAAGGTGAAGACGGTGTTTTGCGTATGCTTCATGAGGATACGACGCGTACGCCTCCCCGTTATGAAGGATTGGATGAAGAGATTTCTAAAAACTTGGAATACCCTAAAGCTGCAGCAGATAGTGGAAGTGAAGCGGTTGTTTTGATTGCGGCTATGGTACATACAGATGGTACAATGACGGATGTAAGACTGTTTTCCGACCCATGGGATCACCTGCTTGATGAAGAAGCGCTGAGGGCTGTTAAGTTGTTAAAAAACAAATGGATTCCGGCAGCATTGGATGGAGAGCCTGTCGATATGCAGGTTATTATTCCGGTACGTTTTAGTACAAAGCCGTAGTTTTTATTTTGTATTGTTATCAACTTGCACTACATTTGCACCCTCTTAAATAAAAAATTATGGCATTAAAATGTGGTATTGTTGGGCTTCCGAATGTTGGAAAGTCTACGTTATTCAATTGTTTGTCGAATGCGAAAGCGCAGGCGGCGAATTTTCCTTTTTGTACGATAGAACCGAATGTCGGCGTAATTACCGTTCCTGATGAACGTCTTAATAAGTTAGCTGAAATCATACATCCCGAACGTATTGTACCGACTACAGTTGAGATTGTCGATATTGCCGGTCTGGTGAAGGGAGCAAGCAAAGGCGAAGGGCTTGGGAATAAATTTCTTGCGAATATACGCGAGACGGACGCGATCATTCATGTTTTGCGCTGTTTTGACGATCCCAATGTGGTTCATGTTGACGGAAGTGTTGATCCTGTACGTGATAAGGAAATCATTGATACGGAACTCCAGATAAAAGACCTTGAAACGGTGGATGCTCGTATCTCCAAAGTACAGAAACAGGCTCAGACAGGAGGAGATAAACAGGCGAAACAGATCTATGAAGTCCTTGTAAAGTTTAAAGAAGCGCTGGAACAGGGAAAGAACGCACGCACAGTTGAATTTGATGCAAAAGATGACCAGAGGATTGCGCACGAACTGTTTTTGCTTACAAATAAACCGGTTTTATATGTTTGTAATGTCGATGAAGCCAGCGCGGTTACCGGCAATGCTTATGTTGAAAAAGTGCGTGAGACGGTGAAATCGGAACAGGCCGAAATATTAGTTGTTGCGGCAAAGATAGAAGGTGAGATCGCGGAACTGGAAACTTATGAAGAGCGTGAAATGTTTCTCGGAGAAATTGGCCTGAGTGAATCCGGTGTGAGCCGTTTGATTAAGGCTGCCTATAGACTGCTTGACCTCGAAACATTTCTTACCGCCGGAGTGCAGGAAGTACGCGCCTGGACGTATCGCAAAGGAAGTAAAGCACCGCAGTGTGCAGGTGTTATTCATACAGACTTTGAAAAAGGCTTTATACGGGCCGAAGTTATCAAGTTTGACGATTATATCGGCTACGGTTCTGAAGCAGCCGTAAAAGAAGCTGGAAAGATGAATGTCGAAGGAAAAGATTATGTTGTACAGGATGGCGATATCATGCATTTTCGTTTCAATGTATAGTTGAGATATCTGATAATTGACAATTTTTATAGGATTACTCTCCAAATATGTTTATATTTGTGAGTAATCTTTTTTTGTATTGTTTAGGCAACTATTAAAATTGAATGGTATGAAACGAAAAGTAGTAGAAACAGTTACCGGCTTCCCGACTACTGACGGAGCTGGTGTACATCTGGTAAGGGTGTTAGGTAATCGGACGGTTTACAGGTTTGATCCGTTTTTAATGCTGGATGCTTTTGATTCGCATAATCCGGATGATTATATCAAGGGTTTTCCTATGCATCCCCATCGTGGAATAGAAACGTTTACGTATTTGATTAAAGGGCGGATAGACCATGAAGACAGTTTGGGCAATAAGGGCTCCATTCACAGTGGAGAAATTCAATGGATGACCGGCGGGAGTGGTATATTGCATCAAGAAATGCCACAGCCGACGGAACACTTGCTGGGTTTGCAACTATGGATTAATTTGCCGGCTAAGGAAAAAATGACAGAGCCGAAGTATTTTGATATTAATGCTGATATGATTCAGGTTGTGGAAGAAGATACGGCATCTATTCGTGTATTGGCTGGTAAGTATAAAGATGTTCAGGGAGCTAAGGGACATCATCTTCAGGTTTCGGTTTTTGATATTACGGTAAAACCGGGTCAGCGTTTCCGGATGCCATCCGATCCGGAAGAGAATCTCTTTGTCTATATTGTAGATGGAAGCGGCAGTTTTGGGGATGATGCGGAAAAAAGATATCCAAAAAAAGTAGCGGCATTATTTGATTCCGGTGATGAATTTTTTGTGGATGCATCTGATGAGGGCATTCATTTTATTCTTTTTTCGGGGAAACCCCTGAAAGAACCGATTGTATGGGGAGGTCCTATTGTAATGAATACCCGTGAGGAATTATTGCTTGCATTTGAAGAATTGTCCGAAGGAACATTTATAAAGTATAAGATACACAAGTAATACCCGGGAACTCTTCTGACCGGATTTAATCCTGTTTACAGCAGGGTAAAAAAACTATCGTATTTGTCTTGCATATGACATTTGTGATGGTTTTTGTTTTATTTGTTATGGACCAACGAATCTTCCTTCCATATATTTGTTGCCTGAATATCATGTGAAACAAAATTCTTATAATTATGAAGCAGAAAAAACTATTTTTATTGGTATGTGCGGTTGTTTGTGTGGTGGTACAACTGAATGCAGGGGAGATTTCGTTCAAGATAAAGAAGAAATATCTGAATCTGCCGGTATCTCATCAGGTAGATCGCGCTGTGATGACTTTTGAAATCGATGGCCGGACAGAACGTTCTTTTGAGATTCGTCTGGCTCCGGGGTTGGCGGATTACTGGGTATTTTGTGATGTCTCGGCATTCAGGGGTCAGAAACTTAAAATTATTTATAAGGGGGAGCCCGGCGGACTGAAAAAAATCTATCAGGCCGATGAAATAGCAGGCCATGAAGATTTATACAAGGAAGTGAATCGTCCGCAGCTTCATTTTACGCCGAAACGGGGCTGACATAATGATCCGAACGGGTTGATATATTATGAAGGGGAGTATCATCTTTTTTATCAACACAACCCTTATGAACGCGAATGGGGAAATATGCACTGGGGGTATGCCGTCAGTAAAGACCTGATCCGGTGGGAAGAGTTACCGCTTGCTTTGTATCCGGACGAGCACGGAACGATGTTTTCCGGATCGACTGTGATTGATTATCAGAATACGGCAGGCTTTAATAAGGGAAAAACACTGGCCATGGTGGCCATTTATACAGCAGATAATCCGGAAAAACAACTTCAGTGCATAGCTTACAGCCTTGATAAAGGCCGTTCATGGGTAAAGTACGCCGGGAATCCGGTAATTGATTCCAAAGAGAAATGGAACAGCAAGGATATGCGCGACCCGAAGGTCTTTTGGTATGAGCCTAATAAAGAGTGGGTGATGGTGCTGAACGAACAGGATGGTCATTCGATCTACACCTCTGCCAACCTGAAGGATTGGAAATACCAAAGCCATATCACCGGATTCTGGGAGTGCCCGGAATTATTCGAATTACCGGTAGATGGAGATAAAAGCAAGATGAAGTGGGTCATGTACGGCGCTTCGGGGACTTATATGATCGGCACGTTTGACGGTAAGAAATTTACGCTGGAGTCGGGAAATTTTTATTATACGACTGGCACCATTTACGCGGCGCAAACATTTACGGATATACCCGAATCAGATGGTCGCCGTATCCAGATTGGCTGGGGACGGGTGACGCATCCCGGGATGCCGTTCAAAAGCCAGATGCTTTTGCCTACGGAGCTGACTTTGCGCACAACAA
>JAITVS010000105.1 GCA_031285685.1 Tannerella sp. | reverse complement strand
GTATAGAACAGGTTAAGCGTATATTATCTATTTTGCTGAATATCACATTCCTGTTTATGATTGCAATTATATGGGGGGTGAATCCTAATAACCTGCTGTTGAGCCTGTCTTCCATTTTTGCGATTATCGGAGTTGCGATGTTTGCTCAATGGTCTATGCTAAGTAATATTACTGCAGGATTGATCATGTTTTTTACAGCCCCTTTTCGGATCGGGGATCGCATTCATATCATCGACAAAGATTTTCCGATTATAGCAACGATAGAAAGTATCCAGACCTTTTATACGCATATAAGGACAGACGATAATGAATTGATTGTAATGCCGAACAATTTGTTTTTACAAAAAATTGTCTCGATCAAGAAAGATGATTACTAAAAATTTACCGTGATTATTAATCAATCTCCCCGATTACTTTTTTACAATGAATTTTCCGGCATTTCCATTGAAATTATAGATGTAAATTCCGGATGTGTATTTTGATAAATTTATTTCTACTTCATTTTGGGAATAGTCGAGTGGGATGTGATCCATGACTTTCCCTTCCATACTGCAAATCGTCATATATTCACCTGAATACGTAGCGTTATAAGTAATATTGATTTTTTCCCGGGCAGGGTTCGGATATGCGTAAGTTGAAACAGGAGCGGGGTCATATATCGCGTTACTGGTACTGTTTGTTTGTTTAACATTAAAGACCGCGTTGGATGCAGGCGCTACATATAAAGGAGCAGATCTGCTATTTTCGACAACTACTTTAAAATCAGAATAAGGAGGCGTTTCTACTTTGAATCTGGCATAAGAATCCGGCTCGACCTTAAATGCGTTTCCGGAAGCAGGCTTGACTTTGAATTCACTTCCACTTGCCGGCTCGACCTTAAATGAACTTCCTGAGGCCGGTTTCACCTTGAACTCCGCACTACTGGTAGGTTCTACTTTTACAACCTCGGAAGATGTTAAACGAACATTAAGGCTTCCGTCTTCATTGGCTTTAAGTAAATTAATTGCAGATAAGCTGTTCACAGGCATGACTGTTTTTGATGAATCCGCATGAACGCCAGGTATTATTTGTAGATCCTTCAGTATGTTAAATGTCAGGCAGAGCGCAATGACGGTAAGGACGATTTTGGTGTAAAGATCCGTTTTCATAGGCGATTAATTAAAGTTTGCAACAATGACGTCAAATATATGAATATTTATTCAGACCTCATACTTTCGGCCGGATTAATGGTGGCGGCACGATAACTTTGCCAGAATACAGTAAGGAAAGAAACTACCAGGCAGATTCCGCCGGCTGCCATGAATATCAGGGGATGTAAGCTGATCCGGTAAGAATATCCCGACAGCCAGTCATGCATTGTATACCAGATAATAGGTATGGATGAAACAAAGGCGATCAAAACATAGTTGATAAAAGTCATGGTTAACTTTGACAATATTTGTTGTACAGTTGAACCGAAAACCTTCCGTACGGCAACTTCACGAAGACGTTGCTGGGTGAAATAAGTCGACATAGCCAATAATCCCAGAAGAGAAATCAGGAGTGCTATAAACGTAAATAAGATAATAATACGCGAGATCCTTATCTGGGAACTGAATAAATCTGCAATTCGCTGATCCACAAACTGACCCGGAAATGGAAAACCTGTCATCTGTTCGTACGTATTCTTTATCTGTTTGAAGGCCTCTTTATGATTTCCTTCCACTTCGAGTGTTATGTCGGTGATATAGAAATTCTCAGGTTCTTTAATTTGGAGTAGTAACGGACTTAAAGCACTGGTGCGTCCTCCTATATGAAAATTATCAATTACACCGGCGATAGCAATAGGCTCATCTCCGGGTCCCCAGGAGAATATCGCCGACCGGATACTTTCATCTTCTCCCATTTCCTCCAGAGCCAGTCTGGAAATATAATAGCCGTCCGGATCGGCTAATTGATTATCTTTTAGAATCGTTATTCCCAACATATTGACAAAAGACGGGTCACCGTTAAAAACCTGAAAACTGATGCTTTTTTCTTTATAAGTGTATGTGCGGTTATTACCGCCATCTATGGGAAATCCATCGCTATATGCCAGTCTTTTAACACATGAAAGTTGTTTCAGTTCATTCCCTAAGATAGCCCGTTGATTATCATGTGTATCCTTCAGATCAATATGCAAAAGATTATGGGTCGTATATCCTAAAGGAGCTTTGATCAGGTGATCTATTTGTAGCAGCATCGTTATGGAGACAGCGAGTAATGTAATCGTGATCAATTGCTGGAAAGTAATAAAAAAACGGCTGAAGACCATTTTCGTTTGCTGCCTGAATTTTCCTTTTATCACTTCGATCGGCTTCGTGCCGGAAATGATTAATGCCGGGAGTAAACCGGAAATAATTCCGGTTATTAAAATAAGTGAGATTACAATGGAGAGATTCCGGAAAGTAAACATCTCTGTCAGATATAATTTTGTTTCCAATAATTGATCGGCAAAAGGACAAAAGATAAAAGCTAAAAACACCCCTATCACCAAAGAAATACAAACCAATAGTACGGCCTCATTAATCAGTTTATAAAATAACTCTTTCCTGGATGATCCCAATAACCTGCGGGTAGCCATCTCCTTCGCCCTGAAGCCGGTTTGTGCGACTGTCAGGTTAATGTAATTAATAATGGCAAACACAAGAATGATGAAAGCAACAGCAATGAGGATCATGACAAATGACCACTCTCCCTGTTCCAGAATATCTCCGGATATAGGAGAGAAGTAGATCTCTTTAAAAGGTGTAAAAGATGCATCCGTATGATAGCCTTCACTATACACCCAGAATATTTCTTTTAAATAGTTTACCAGATCTTCATTTCTGCTTTCAAGATGAACACCGGGTACGGCTTTAAGAAAAATAACCACACTTCCTGCATTCCAGAATTGAGTATGGAACATACTATACCCGGGGTAATCGGCATTCTCTATCCGTGACACAATATCGGCATAGGGAAGGACTGAGTTTTTTATATCTTTTATAACACCTGTAATGATCAGCTGATTATCTTGTGCGTCTTTAATTGATTGGCCAATAGGGTTTTGCTGGGGAAAAGCCTTTTTTGCAAAACTTTCGGATATAACTGCGTAATTTTTATCGGTCAGGAATTCATTCCGGTTCCCTGCGATCAGTTCAAAATCAAAAAAGTTCTGCAAGGTGCTATCCGCCCATAACACGGATGCTTTTATTTGTTGATTGCCGGAAGCTATCGGAACGGTTATCTCACCCATCATTTTGCTATGAGTTATTACACAGGTCTGTTCTATTTCCGGATATCTTTCAACTAAACGGTCTGCTATTTTATAGGCAGACCCAAATCCTTTATCTGACCCTAACACGTATATATTGTCGGTTTTAGTCTGTTTCTTGTCAATCGATAACTCCTGTACTATATAGGTTGCAATAAGAATTACAAACATAAAAGAAACCGATAAGCCAAATATCTCAATAAATGTGTAGACTTTGTTTCTGCTTAAGAATTTCAGATACGATTTTAGGCTAAAAAAGTTACGCATAGCTTCATTTTTTAATTTTGTAATTTTATTACAAATTATATGCCATTCGGTGTTTGTTGTTGACTGTCATGTGGTTAGCGTGTTTTTGTTTATAAAAACCTGTCTAATTATTTGACAAAGGTGTAAAAATAATAGACATTTAAACAAAATTGATATTATGATACCAGGCAGCCGCTATGCTTTTTGGGCTATATTGAAATTCTTTTTATTTTTTCAAGCGCAGTCAGATAAGATCGGATCAGATCTGTCATAACTTCATCAACAGTCTCTTCTTTATGGAAAAGCGAAGCAATTTGTCCGATTTCCAATTGACCTTCTTTCAGGTTACCTTCAAATATACCTTGTTTAGTACGGCCTTTGCCGAGCAATTGTTGTAATTCTTCAGTTGATGCGCCGTTGTTTTCCATCGTTTCAACTGCTGTTCTGAACTCACTTTTGACCAGCCTTGTCGGGGATAGTTTTTTTAATAAAAGTTTGGTGTCTCCTTCTTCTAAATGAAGGCATAGTTGTTTGAAATTTTTATGCGCGGAACTTTCTTTTGTCAGAGCAAAGCGTGTTCCGATCTGGACACCTTCGGCTCCCAGGGCTTCCGCAGCAAGAATCGCTTCTCCGGTTCCAATACCTCCGGCCGCGATTAATGGTAATGTGGTTGCACGTCTGACAGCAGGGATAAGGCAGAGTGTCGTTGTTTCTTCGTGTCCGTTGTGTCCGCCGGCTTCAAATCCTTCGGCAACAATCGCATCGACTCCTGCTTTTTCACTTTTTACTGCAAATTGAGAACTGCTTACAACATGTGCAACTTTTATTCCGTGATTTTTCAGAAAGCCGGTCCATTTTTTAGGGCTTCCGGCTGAAGTAAAAACGATTTTTACTTTTTCGGATACGATAAGATCCATTACTTTTTCGATTTCCGGATACATTAGCGGAATATTTACTCCAAATGGTTTATCTGTGGCCGCACGGCATTTCCGGATGTGTTCGAGTAATATTTCCGGATGCATGGAGCCGGCTCCGAGTAACCCCAGACCTCCTGCATTGCTGACGGCCGAAGCCAGCTTCCAGCCGCTGCACCAAACCATTCCTCCCTGAATGATAGGGTATTTAATGTCAAAAAGATTGCAAATTCTGTTCATAATCAGTGTCTTTATTGGTAGTCGGGAACTTGTTTTATTTTTTTGTTGATATACAGTTCGTTATAATCATAGGCAAAAGTAAGAAAAAAGCAGTATATCTTGTTTATTTGTTTTATTTTCTTTGATGTTAGTAAAAAACAGCTTATTTTTGACCACGAATATGGTTTTTATGAAGTCTGATAGAACTGATAAAATATGAAATTTCTTTTTATAGTGCAGGGTGAAGGGCGCGGACATTTGACGCAGGCGATTTCATTGTCAGAAATGCTTTGTCGTCATGGACATGAAGTTGTTGAAGTTCTTGTTGGAAAAAGTACTTCACGGGATGTGCCGGAGTTTTTTCGTGAACGTATGCGGGTTCATGTTCGTGTTTATGACGCTCCGTCGCTTATTTTTAAGAAAGATAAAAAGCATATTGATAAATTCAGAACTTTTCTATACAATTCCAATCCCCAGAAGTTACATAAATATGGGAAGAGTGTGGAACTTATATATCGGAAGATTAAGGAATATAAGCCGGATGCGGTTGTTAATTTTCATGAAGTACTGCCAGGAATTATGCACCTGCGTTTCAGGGTTGATGTTCCTTTTATTAATATTGGTCACCAGTATATGTTAAGGCATCCCGGCTACCAATTCGGAAAAGAGGATACCCAGAATATGATGTTGTTGAGGTTTTATACTTTATTAAGCGGAATTAGCGCGACGAAGATTCTGGCGCTGTCTTTTTATAAGATGGAAGATTGTCCGCGTGAAAAATTAATAGTTGTGCCTCCTTTGTTGCGGAAAGAGGTTTTGAACTTACATCCGTCGGAAGGAGATTATATATTGGGCTATATGCTTAACCAGGGGTATGTGAATGAAGTAAGCAAATGGCATGAAGAACATCCGGATGTTAAGTTGCACTTTTTCTGGGATAAGAAAGATGCTCCGGAAGAGTTGGTGGTTGATGATACGCTGACATTACACCGTATAGATGATGAGAAGTTTCTCCGTTATATGGAGAAATGCCGTGGTTATATAACAACGGCTGGTTTTGAATCTGTTTGTGAGTCGCTGTATATGAATAAACCGGTGATGCTTATACCTGCTCACATGGAGCAGGAAATAAATGCTGCAGATGCAGCATCCATAAACGGTGGCGTTGTCGGTGAAAGCTTTGATTTGTCTCTTTTACTGGAATACATGCGGCAGAAACGTAATTTTGACCATATAACATTCAAGGAATGGGTCGAATCTGCCGAAGAACGCTTTATAAAAGAGCTGACTACCGGGCTCTGATCTGTTGATGAGTAGAACTTGAATAACTATCGTTCAACTCTTAGTGAAATATAAAATGAATGTGTAATGGAAGAAGCAGATTATTTTTGTGTAAAATGCCTTATTGAAGGGGATGAGGATGCTTTTGTTGCACTGTATCATAAGTATCACCGTAAAATTTATCATACCGCCCTGTTAATGACCCGATCGGAAGATTTGGCACAGGATGTGACGCAAGACGTTTTCCTGAAAGTATGGGAAAACCGTACCATGCTTGATCCCGGGAAAAGTTTTATAGCCTATATCAGTGTCATTTGCCGAAATGTTATTTTTGATATGTTCAAAAAAGCGTCGGTCGAAGAGGCTGTCAGGCAGAAGTTGCAGCAGTTTGCCGAAATCCAGGAACCTGAAGCGGAAGACGATGATTTTTATGAAACATATAAAGGCTTGTTAAGTAATGCTATTGCAAAGTTGCCGCCACAGCGGCGCGTCATCTTTGAGTTTTGCAAATTGCAGAAAAAATCATATGATGAGGTGGCGCGTAGCATGAATATTTCACGTAGTACCGTACAGGATCACATTGTGAAGGCCAATAAATTTATCAGGGAATACTTGTTAACACATGGGGATTTATCGTTTGTCATGTTGTTTGTCATCTTGAGTCAATTGGCGACCTGATTAGGGGCGCCTTCCCTTTCCAAAAATAAAAAATAAAAAATAAAAAAACGAACCCACCATTTTATTGTCCGGATCGTATTACAATAAAATGACTGCAAATGCATCAATGGCAATCTTTATTAGAACGTTTTTTACGGCATGAATGTTCCGGCCGGGAAAACAAAATTGTTTACCATGCCCTTCGCGACGGACTGATTGATGATGAATTCCGCGCTGCGATCGATACGATTATGAACGATCCGGATACCATGGCAGATATTAACAGTATGAAGCCACTTCCGGAAGATATCCTGGAAAATATACGGAGCCGGATGAAAAAAAGGAAAGTAAATTTTATCGGACAACGAAGTCTTATTCGTGAATGGTTGAAGATTGCGGTAGCAGTAGCCGTGACCTTATTTGTGTCGTGGCAGATTTTTTACATGCAACGGCAAGAGGAGCCGCCGACAGCCATGAATACCATTACCGTGCCGGCTGGGCAAACCGTGGCCCTGACGCTTGCCGACGGGACGAATATCTGGCTCAATGCGCGCACAATGATGAAATATCCAAGCGTATTTACAGGTAACAGACGTGAAATAATCCTTGAAGGGGAGGGTTTTTTTGATGTGGCGCACGATCCGGAAAAACTTTTTATC